>NZ_FPLG01000027.1:0-3303 GCF_900120065.1 Moritella viscosa | reverse complement strand
CTGTCGGTGCTGTGGTCGTATTTTGCTTAGCCAGTAAGTCTTGCGTTGCTTGGGTATTGGCTTCGAGCGCTTGGCTAAATTTAAGCAATGGTTCACCGAGCGCGTCGGTCATTGCGGCGGCAAATTCTTCGCGTTTCATGTCGTCATCATCCTTATTAAAATTAAAGAGTTTTTTAAACAGGCTCTTGCTGGGTTTGGCCGTTTCTTCTAACCCTAATGACACCTTTAATAGGTCAGTATCTGGAGGTGTATGATTAGTGTTGTCTTTGTCTTGCTGACTAAAGTGAATACGGTCGGTGTAGGTACTGGCGGGATAATCCGTCACGGCAAACCCCGTTAAATAGGTTTTCCCTGACTTCATAAAGTCTCGGTCAATTTCGATACTGAAATAGACGGCTTGGTCAGCTTGGTTCAACTGCACAAATGATGCGTTCGGCGATAACACGGCGTATAAGACTTTAATACCGTCTTCATTTTTAGCCGCGCTCAGTTCAATCACATCACCTAACATTCCACCTTTAATATCGATGTTGCTAAGGTTCTTCGCAGCCCAACCTGACCAATTAAATTCGTGGTCTAAATTGATACGAGCGCCGTACTTTTTATACTTGTAAGTAGCAACAATATCGTCGATGTCTTTTTCTGATATTTCGCGACCATCTACCGTTAACCCCATGGCGGCAATGGCAAGTGGAATAGTGCGTAATTGAGCCATGTAGTTTCCTGTTTAATGTCAAAGTAAATCTAAGTGAGAGCAATTTTGCCCTCTGAACAGGCCTTAATCCATCACATTAAATCCGCTAAATTCCGATCTTGGCGAAAGCGGAATAACACGGAAATCTTGTTAAAGAATTACCTGTTTTAAGGTTATAAACTTGGCGCTTGTTCTTACCAACAGGCCAGTTATGAAACCGAGGACTCCCCGATATACACCCGAAATGATTAAAACGGCGCGTGACCATTATGTTTTTGGTGGGCTGACGTTTGATGAAATTTCAGAAGTTGACGGTATGCCAAGTGCAAGGTCATTACGACGTTGGGCGGATGATGGCAGCTGGAATGAACTGTGCCCGTCGCTTAATGCCGAGACAGCGATTGCACGGCGTATTGTGTTATTGGCTGATCGCGATAATAAAAGTGACGCGGATTATAAAGAACTCGATTTTCTGACCAAACAACAATGCGCGTTAAATCAGTCACGCTTGCCCAGTGCCGGTATCACGAAGAAATACGGAAATGCGCCTGCAGCTGCTACGCCCCAAAGTGAACAGAAAGGCGAGCGAAACAGTAAAAGTAAGAAACGTCAGAAGAAGATCAAGAATGATGTGTCGAGTATCACTAAGGAAATGCTCGATACACTCAAAGACAACCTGCTCTACCCGCACCAATTACACTGGTTTGAACATCAGGATCACCGTAGCCGATTCATATTAAAGCCGCGTCAGATTGGCGCGACTTTCTATTTTTCTTTTGAAGCATTTTATGATGCGATTGTTAATGGCCGTAATAAGATCTTCATTTCTGCATCGCGGGACCAGGCAGAGATATTCAAAGCCAATATTATTGCCTTATGTCGTGAGCAGTTTGGTATTGAGCTAAGCGGCTCACCACTGACCATGCGTAACAAAGGCAAAACCACAACGCTGTATTTCAAATCAACCAATGCCCGGACTGCACAATCGGCTTCTGGTGATTTGTATATTGATGAAGTGTTTTGGATCCCGAAGTTTAAAGAGTTACGCAGTCTTGCCCAGGCAATGGCGACCCATAAAGATTTACGGATCACTTATTTTAGTACGCCATCGGTGACGAGCCATGAAGCGTATGATTTGTGGAATGGTCGCTGGTACCGAAAAACTAAGGCCTGTAATGATCCCGAGTTTGCCATCGATGTTAGCCATAAGACGTTAAAGGATGGCTTGCTTTGTGATGATGGTATTTGGCGTCAAAAACTCAATGTTTACGATGTAGTGAAGCAAGGCTTTGACCGCATTGATATTAGTATTTTGGAAAATGAATATTCCACTGAAGAGTTTAACAACCTCTTTATGTGTAAGTTTATTGATGATGCCCACAGTGCGTTTAGCCTTAAACAACTGATGGCCTGTGTGGGTAATAGCAAGAAATGGACTGACTTTGACCCGAGTTGGCCACGTCCTTATGCCATGAAGCCGGTTGTTATTGGTTTTGACCCTGCCCGAACGCGAGACATTGCATCGGTAGTGGTCTTGAGTTTACCGCTTGGGCCTGACGATAAATTCAGGTTATTGGAATCACTGAATCTCAGTGGTAATGATTTTGAAACCATGGCTAATGAAATTAAAGAGCTCACCCTTAAATACCATGTTGTGCATATCGGTGTTGATACAACCGGCATGGGCTTGGGTGTGTTTGAGTTAATACAAAAATTCTTCCCGCTGGCGATGCCAATTCATTACAACCCGCACAACAAAAACAAGATGGTGATTAAAGCGCTTAATGTCATTGGCAAAAAGCGGTTTGAGTTCGATGAGAATTCGGTGATGGTTGCCAGCAGCTTTATTAATATTCGCAAAAAGGTAGTTGGTGACCAGATTAGTTATGCAACCAACCGAACTGCAGCAACAGGCCATGCAGATATTGCCTGGGCAATCATGCACGCCATGATTTACGAACCATTATCTGGTGACAGCTCGAGCACCAGAACGTCAATAGGATTAGATGCCGCATAATGAATTCAATTAAGAGTACGACAACAGAACCGGTGAAAGATAAATCTATCGACACCTTTAGCTTTGGCGACCCTGAGCCGTGTTTAGATAATCACATGACGGAGTATATTGGCCTTTACGCGGATATGGACGGGTTATATTCACCGCCTGTGAGTTTATCTGGGCTGGTTAAGTTGCTGCGCGTTAATGCTCAGCATGGGCCTATTTTATATTTTAAACGCAATATGATCTTGAAATGGTTTAAGCCTAATACGGTGTTGAGCCAGCGAACGTTTAAGAAGTTTGCTTTTGATTATTGTTGGGCGGCGAATGCGTATTTTCAGGTTATTAAAAATGCTTTTGGTCATGTGATTAAGCTAAGGCATTTACCTGCGTTATCGATGCGCTATACCTCCACGCCAGGTGTTTATGCGCAGCGCTTAAGTAATGGCAAGGTGCTTCGGTTTAAAAAAGGCGAAGTTATTCACCTAAAAGAATACGACCCTAACCAGGGTATCTATGGTATTCCCCAATATTATGGCGGTATTCAGTCAGCGCTTTTAAACGAAGATGCCACCCTATTCCGCCGTAAGTATTACAAGAACGGCGCACA
>NZ_FPLG01000039.1:0-207645 GCF_900120065.1 Moritella viscosa | reverse complement strand
CCACCGCCGTTACCACACAAATTGTGATCGTAGTGCGCTCTTTACAGAAACCTTTGTACATATTTAGCGTCGCATCAGCAACAACGACAACTGCTAATAATTTCAGCCCGTGGGTCATACTCACTAACCATACAGCATCTTGTGTCGCATTGGTTGTTGCTAGAATATAAAGCAACAGAACCGAAGGAAATGTGAATGCTATGAACGCGGTAAAACCACCGATAACACCTGCACGACGTAAACCAATTGCAAAACCTATCTGACTTGAACCTGGGCAGGTAAAAACTGACTTAACGAAATTAATCTTGCATAGCTTTCGCTATCTATCCATTTTAATTTTTGAACGAATGTTTTCTCGAAATAACCGATATGTGCAGCTGGGCCACCAAAACTGATCCACCCCAATGTAAAAAACTGCCAAAATACTTCCAAAACTTGCTTCATTACTTTGCCTTTTATAGCTGTTATGCGATACCAATTTCGCGTATTTATTATATTTCAGTTTTATTGCAGATATATGACAGAAATAACGGTTTGCAGTAAGTTATAGCGTCAAAATCATCCATTTTGGTAATTTCCAAAATGGATGGCATTACAGGCAGATAATGACAGTGATATAAGCTCATAACAGCGAGGATTATTTCATCGCAATGACAAGGTTCTCCCCAAAAAAGGCATAAAGCTTACTTCATTTTAAGAGATAGTATTTTTAAGTTGGAATATAACGGATTTCATCAGGATAAGGTTCATAATTCAACGCCATTTTTGCCACGACGTCAGCTGGCACATGATGAGTGTTCGTGAATTCACCACAACAATGAATGATATAAGGAACGATGTTATAGCTAGCAGCAATGTCCAGCAATGCCGTTAACTCCCACCGCTTAATTGTCGTGTTACTCACAATCACTGATTGCCCTTTACCTAACGCATTGCGCATAGTTTGTTGACAGTATTGATGAGCTAGCTTCATCTTGCTTCCATTGTAGCTATACTTACCTTGCTTATTAATAAAGTAATGGTCCGCTTCACAATGAACAACATCTGGAGTGAGTTGGATATAACGTTGCGCAAGTGTTGATTTACCCGAACCAGGTATACCACGGATAATAATAATGTAAGGCGTAGACAGTTTAGTTAGTTCAAGTAATAAAGCCATAACACTCATGATGTCGATAACGAATAGATAGTCAGTATAAATAAGCGAGTGAATACAAATCAAGTAATGATAGTTAATCGTATTGCCTATAAAAAACACAATGCCAGAATAAACAAAAATGTGACCAGTGTTGCGAATATGTTAATTACCACATATTGATTAGCATCAGAGTGTAAATCTATGTAACCAAGAATCACGCACAATAACAGCAATAGGTAAGCATTTGATTTTATTTACCTTAGCTAATTTAATCCAAAACAATAAATATTTATAAAATCCATTTCCCACCAAATAATAGCGTGATCGCAAATTGCGTCATCTCACACAAAACGTGACAACCTGTTAACACTTAAGTATGAATGTTCTAGAATCTCAGCTAATCAACTTAACTGGTCAGACCTAATTTTCGTCATAATTAGATAACAATGCACAAAATAAATTAAGTAATACAAATGCTTAATTAAAATTAAAGTTACTGTGTAATTGAAAATAGTTAATTGAAATCAGCAGATTACAAGGAGAGTAAATGCATAGATTTAATATAACCGCAGAATGTATTCCGCAGACAAATCCCCATTTAACTCATTCTCTAAGTGCACCATTATTATATTTAAAATTCGGAGTTATCAATGAAAAATAAGAAAATTCTAGCTCTTGCTATAGCAAGCATACTTGGATTAACAGCCTGCGGTGATGATTCAACAGACCTCCGTATCGATGACACAATTAAAGATTCACTTAACCGTCAATCAAGTATCGCATTTGATTTAATTTCTACAAAGAAAACAGTATCAACACCAACTAATTTATTAATGGATACGTCTGATGGAACGTTGAATATTCCAATCGATAAAGATGACGATAAAACACGTGCAAATCCAGCGGTAGCAATGGGTGATACAGATGGTTGGAGCCCAACACAACCTTTCATTATCAAGCTCGATTTACCAACTGGTGTAACCCTAACAACAGACTCAGCACTCCTTCACGCTGCTGTGAAAATCGCAAAAGTCGATGTATCAAGAGCAAACGTTATGAGTAACCCTGTAGCGTTAACAGCAGGTGTTGATTATACCGTTATCTCAACGGGTACTTCACTGGCTGTCTTACCACTAAAAGGCAGTCTAGAGCACGGCAGTGACTATATTTATGCGATTACTGATGCCTTAGTTGATAGTTCAGGTCAAAAACTGGGTATGTCGACTAGCTACGCAGCTTTAAAAAACAAACAAATTGATCAAACTGGCAGTAAGCTAGAAATACCACAAAAAATAGTATTGCAAGTTGAAGGCCTGATGGATGCTTATGGCATCGCTGATTATGAAAACATCATTTATTCAAGCTGGTTTACCACTTCATCGGCTGGTGAAGCGCTATATAGCGTGAAAATGGCCACAGCATCAGCACTTGCTGGTAAAAATCTCTGGAAAGATGGCGCAAATCCAAATAACTCAGACTTAAGCAAATTATATAAACTATCAGGACTAACACCTAAACCGCTTGGTCCTCTAGATGCTGTGATAAAAGGGCACACAGGTGTTATTGAATTACCTTCGTTCTTAGAACGAGGTGTAACAGATGAAAAATGGAAGAAGACTCCATGGCAAAGTGCGATGCCGAGCTTAGCTATTATCAATGGTGTATTAACTTCAGGGTCTGATAAAGAAAAATTAGATCTTGTCAAGCAGTTAAGAGCGGCGGGAATTGATCCAGCCAAGCTTGCAGATCCTACGGAGCAGCTGAAGCTTGTTGGTAAATCATTCAAACTTAATGGTGAACCGCTTGATTCTGAACGTCTCATTACTAAGTACAGCCCTCTCCCACAAGTAAAATCTGTTGAAAAGGTTAACTTCTTATTAATTACTCCAAGAAATGTGCCCGTAGGAACGAAAGTTCCAGTAGTCATATATCAACATGGCATCACATCAATCAAAGAAAACATTCTAGCATCCGGCGCTGCGCTTGCAGCTAAGGGCTATGCGATATTGGCAATAGACTTACCACTACACGGCGAACGCAAACTAAGTGATGACACAGTCACAAATGAAGCACATGCTGACGTTTTCATGAACTTTACTTACTTACCTGTTGCTCGTGATAACTTACGTCAAGCTGTTGCAGATCTAATCGGCTTACGTGCAGGTCTTAACCTGATCGTTACAACACCAGGTACAGAATTAGATGTTCTTGATACATCTAAAGTTAGTTTCTTTGGCCATTCTCTCGGTGCTATGACAGGTATTAGCTTGCAAGCTACTATAGACAGACCTTTACCTGACTCGAATAATGACGGTGTCGTTGGTGATGGCGATCAATACTTTAAAATAGACAAAGCAGCATTTGCTAATCCAGGTGGCGGTATTCCATACTTACTACTTAATTCTGAAGAGTTTGGTGGCACTGTTAAACATGGTTTAATGGCGGCAAGTGATACGCAGGATAAATATAGTAATGGCTATATAAATTTTGTTGGGAACCAGTGCGATCCTGATCCAGTGAATAACCCTGACACTGACAAACCACTTAAAGATAATAAGGCATGTTTTAATGGCTATTATGATTATATAGAACTCCTTAAGCCAGGAACTCAAACGAAAATTGATGCTACATTCCAAAGCTTTGCTGTCGCCGCTCAGACCGTTCTTGAAACGGCAGATCCATTCGCTTTAGCGCGTAAAATTAAGGATACACCGGTTTACTTAGCACAAGTAAAAGGTGACTCGGTAATTCCGAATTTCCTAGATCCGAAAGCTGGCTATGCAGCAGCTTACTCGCCAATTGCTGGTACTGAACCACTAATGACGCAACTTAAACTTAAAAATATTTATACGTTTACAGACACAAATAAGAAAGCGGCATTATTCCTTGCTGGTGAACATAGTTCTGTGATTCTAGATTATACAGGTCATGCAGATCATCCTAATGCTGATACAAATACTACCAATGAACTACAGAGCCATATCACTAACTTCCTAACTGGTGATGGCAGTACTATCGGCAATATTGATAACAGTTTACTTGACCCTAAATCAGTTCCTTAACGACTGATTAAGCCAATAATCAAACAATAGACTGAGCAATTGCTCATAACAAACGAAGGTTTAGTGATAAACCTTCGTTTTTTTATTTAAATTCCACTGAACTATTCCAATCATTTGGTAACCAATACATAATCTACTCAGTAATATGTATTTTTAATTACATCTAATAAAATCAACCCAACCAATAAGTGACATCATGAATATTAAATTAATTTCAGGCGTGGTTATCGCCGGACTTGCAGCAAGTTATGCTGGCGGTAAGTTTTATATGACAGACAAAGTAGAAAAACAACTTGATGCAAAGATCATCGAAATGAAACCTATGATTGATGTTAAATATGGCGATCTAAGTGTTGAACCTATCACCCAGAAAATTCAATTACATAACGTAGTGCTAAGCCCTGTTGATGGCAGCGCAAGTCCTGTCACTATTAATGAAATAACCATTAATAAGTTTGATGTAGAATCAGAATTCCCTGCCGCGTTAGACATCGCATTAAACGGGATTTCAATTAGCATTGATGATATAGAACCACAAACAGCAGAACAGCTTAAAGAACTTGGTTATACGGATGATATGTTAATCAGCCTATCAACAAAATACACTTACGTTAATGACGTAATGGATTTAGAGCTTGGTCTAAGTGCACAAGACATGGGTAAAATGGAATACTCGCTTAACTTAGCTAACTTCCAATTTGATCCGAAGCAGCCAATTAGCCTATTATTCTCTTACCCGAACTATCAGCTAAATACTGCTACGTTTACTTACACAGACCAATCATTTATTCAGCGCCTGCTTAAACAAGAAGCGCAAACGTCAGATATCAGTGTTGAAGAATTAAAACAGCGTGTATCAGATAAGGTAAATAACCTGCTTGCGGCAGATCTTGAAAACAAGAATAATGAGCTAAGTGATGCAGAGATAAAGCTTGCGAAAAATGCGGCTGCAACATTTGTTAAATTTATTAATGATCCGAAAAGTATCACTATTTCTGTGAACCCAGAACAAGCTGTCACTTTAGGTGAGATAACACAGACACAAAATGACCCAGCTAAATTAATTGCCTTACTGAATATGGCATTCAAGGCATAGTAACCGTCATTCATTAACGGCTAACAGCAAATAAGGTCAGCCATTTTATCTATAGCTGACCTTATTATCATTAAATACTTGTCGTACAAATAGAATCTGCTTCAAAATCAAAATCTTCTTTTACCAAGTCATTCGCACATAATTGTTCTCTAACTTGGCTCAGTCCATTACGAATAATTTGTCTTACACGTTCGCGGGAAATACCCATTAACTGTGCAATGGCTTCTAAGCTCATTGGGTCCTGCCCTTTAAAACCAAAGCGTAAACGAATAATGTTTTGACTACGAACCGGTAGGTATTCTAATAATGCGTCCATATATTCATAATAATCACATTTTTCATAACGAATATCAGGCTGGCAATTAACTTCAGCTGCAACCAAATCTTTTAGACTGGCCAATAAATTATCACCACCGCGGATCTCTTTATCTAAAGATCCTTCATTAAAATAATGACCTAATATATTCAGTACTTTACGAGGTGATATTTTGAGTTCTTGGGAAATTTTGGTAATACCTTCATTGGTATCAAGATCAAGGCCAAGTTCAGATGAAGCTTTCAATATTTGTTTGTAGACGCGTGTAACATGAATGGGTATACGGATAGTTCGAGAATGGTTCATAATATACTGTTCGATATTATTTCTTATCCACCACACTGCATAGGTTGAAAATCGGCAACCACGTTCTGGGTCGAACTTATCTACCGCATGCATTAAGCCGGTATTACCCTCTTGAATGATCTCATCCCAATCAAGTGAATAATTTTTATACTTCTTCGCCACCATAAGAACCAATTTCAAATTTGATTGGATCATAGTGTCTCGAGCAGATTTATCCCCATTGGCTGCAGCCACAGCTGTGTCGTATTCTTCCTGTTTAGACAGTAGCTGGCTAAATCTTTGTAATTCATCAAAATACGCATCAAGTGCGTGACTAGTCATGTTATTCATTAATCATCCCTGTTTATGGTTCACTACCATAGTAACATAACAAGGTGACACGTAGTCTCGTTTTATTGGGGTTAATATCGCCAAATATAAATTTAAAACAGCAAGTTATCCTGGCAGGGGCATGCTTAAAAAATAATATTAAATGAATGTATTGAATGTTTACTTTAAGTTAATTACATAATTCTTCACGATTAGGGCGACATGTCATTGTACCTAAACGCTGTACTTCTTGTTGAAGACTATTCGAGTTATTCGCTAATGTAAGTGACAATATTTCTTGTGCCCAGTCAGGGACATTAGGGTTAATTTTATAATGCACCCATTGGCCCTGTCGTCGGTCAATGACTAATTTTTTCTGACGTAACAGGGCCAAATGGCGTGATATCTTTGGCTGGCTTTGTTCTAATGCATGCGTTAATTCACACACACATAATTCATTTTCTTTCAGTATTAACAATAGACTTTTCAATCTAGTATCATCTGCTAAGCACTTGTAAAACTGGAGTAAATCCATAATTAAGTTCATTTTAGGTGGCACATGCCCGCCACTTTATATAAACCTTGTTTAGCTGTCAAACGGTTCTAACCTGGACGGCCATCCTGTCGCGCTCTAAACAACATCGGCGCGTAATGATAAGCAAACAACCCAAATGAAATTAACCAAAATACAATGCTCAAATTGATAAAGGTAATATAATACTGCATCCAAAAAATAGGGCCTATTACACGTATTATGACCGCGATAAAAATACTCAAAAATGCCAAGAACATCGCTTTAGGCTGTTGCAACATACGTCCTGTATGACCTAGTGAAACACGTGAGATCATAGCCAAAATTAGTCCGCCCATACCGCCAATTGTAATTAAATGCCACAAATGATTAACAATTGGGACATTAATAAAGTAACTCATGCCTATGGTAAATAGTCCTACCCAGATAAAAAATAACGAACCATGGATAGACCACAACAGCGGCACACCCAAGGTAATCCAAGGCTTCCAGCGATACCAGCGAATGGCTTGGCAACATGCAGCGAGAATAAATAAGATACCAAATACAGACTTAGGAACAGAAAATAAAGGGTGAATTAATAACAGTAGGGTAATAACACCTAAACTGCCTGCTGATAATTTTTCCAACCAAGGAAGTGGTAATACTTTTGCAGTTTTAGTCCCGTTGGCAGTAAACATCGGCACAACACGACCAGCCATCACCGACATTAAAAATGCCATTAGCATTACAGATGCATAAGCAGCTTGGTTGACAGTCATGTTAGCTAAACCTAATTTAGCCAAATGCATTTCAATATTTGCCAAGGTAAATAAAACTAATAAAGGTACAAAAAATAAATTTCGGTACTGTTTTATTTTTAACAAGGGTTTGGCTAAAACATAAGCAACTACGGGTAGAAAGCTTAAATCAATCAACATGATAACGTAATAATTTAATGACATGGGTAAAAGTAAAACAATTCTACCAGCCAGCCAAAGCATGAATAAACAAAGTAAGGGTAATCCCGAAATACCACGAACCCCAGTCCAATTCTGGATCGCGGTTAACAAGAAACCTGCAACTATTGCACAGCCAAAACCGAACAACATTTCATGTATATGCCACCACAAGCCGCCACCGTAAGGCTGAAATGTTATATAACCAGACAACATTGCACCCCATAACAGCAATGCAACCATACTGAACAAAGCGCCTGCTAAGAAAAAAGGGCGAAAGCCAAGACGTAATACTGGGAGAATTTTTTGTTCCGCCGCCAAGTCTGTAATTTGCATTAATTTAACCTTTAAATAGTAATTTAGATTAAGTATATGTGATCATAAAAGGTCCGTAATTGACAAAAGGCAAATACCCGACTTCTTTAGTCAAGTATTTACCTTTTTATTGATAATATGAGTTCGGGCCTAGGTCAACAACACTGCTTAGTTAATAACAGTAACGGCAAGTTCATACTCTTCATTCCAGCGATAGTAAACATCGCAGTTTAATTGTCCAAGTCGAGGACGTTCGCTGACTGTTGTTGATATTTTTCCTTTCGCTACCCAAAGTGTCAGCATCGCATCGATACCGTCTTCACTAATTCCAAATATTTTGGCTAGCTCAGTTCTATTGGTTCTACCATTAACAACAAGATGATCTTTCAGACGTGTTAAAATCATATTGACCCTGTTCCTCTTGTAGTTTTAATTTATTACCTTGTTTTTTCAGTAGTGCAATAACAACGCACATCAACACACTGAAGAAGCCTATCCAGCCCATACTTGATGTCGGATGTGCTGCAAACTCAACGATTTGGTAGTACATAGTGGCAACAAAATAACCTAAGAACATAGTCCAGCCAGCAATGAAAACAGCAAATGGACGACCAAATTCGCGTACATAAGCGCCCATTGCCGCAGCACAAGGTGTGTATAAAAGAATAAATAATAAGAATGCAAAAGCAGCAGCGTCAGAACTGAAGCTCTCTTTCAAATTACCAAAGATTGTCACATCCACTTCTTGATCGTCAGCAACCGCGTTCATATCCGTTAAATCCCCCACATCAACACCCAATGGATCTGAATAACTTAAATCCGCTAAATTAGCCGGGATTGATAATATAGCGTCTTGTAAACTGGCTAATAAATCAAATTCAGCATCATCTTCCTCTGCACTTGAATACAGACTATTTAACGTGCCGATAACCGCTTCTTTAGCAAAAATCCCCGTAATAATACCCACGGTTGCTTGCCAGTTATCTGCTTTAATACCGATAGGTGCAAGTAACGGCGTTGCCACTTGTGCAACTTGCGATAATACTGAACTTTCAGTTTCTTCATTACCAAAACTACCATCAGTCCCTAATGAATTAAAGAAACTTAAAAATGCGACAACTAATACAATGGTTTTACCCGCACCAAACACAAAACGTTTTAGTTTTTGCCAAGTGATGATAAGCATATTCTGCATTGTCGGTAATTCGTAATCCGGCATTTCCATAATAAAGCTATCACTGCGGCCAGGATACAAGCTCCAGCGTAATATTAGCCCAGTAAATACTGCCACTAAAATGCCAATAATGTATAACGCAAATACAATATTTTGGCCATGTTCAGGAAAAAATGCCGCCGAGAATAATGCATACACAGGTAATCGCGCGCCACATGACATAAACGGTGCCATTGCCGCAGCTAAACGACGTTCACGCTCATGTTCGAGTGTACGAGTAGCCATAATAGCAGGTACGTTGCAGCCAAAGCCCAATACCAATGGGACAAATGCTTTACCAGGGAGGCCAATTCGTTGCATTACTTTATCAAGCACAAACGCTGCACGCGCCATGTAACCCGAGCTTTCAAGTAACGACAAAAATAAATATAAACAGCCAATTACGGGAATAAAGGTTGCAACTGTTTGGATACCGCCACCAATACCATTAGCAATGATAGTAACGAGCCAAACAGGCAGTAACCCATCTAATAAATAGTGTCCGCCATCAACAAGTATGCTGCCAAAGCTGATATCAAAGAAATCGATGAATGCACCACCAATATTGATGGAAAACATAAACATTAAGTACATCACCGCAAAAAAGAATGGTATACCAATGTACTTATTCAGCACAACTTGGTCGACTTTATCACTGAATGAACGGCTTAGCTTACCTTCCTGACGACGCACTTTATTACACAGCTGGTGTAAAAAGGTATATCGAACGTTGGCAATATGGAAATCTGTTTCAATTGACTCTGCGACTTTATTCTTAACGTCAGCAATCATCATCAAGGCATCAAGACTAATAAGATCGACAATTAACGCATCATTTTCAAGCGCACGAATGGCGAGCGAACGTGGGGCGGCATCGTGATCTATAAAATAAACGTCTAGTTCATTAATCGCCGCTTCTATTTCTGTTCCGTAGTCCATCGCAAGTGGGACGGTGACCACGCCTTTTTGTACGATTGAATGTAAATCTTCTTTAAAATTGTTCACTTCGTTTTTAGCATTTGCAGATAATGCAAGTACTGGACAACCAAGGGCTTTTTCTAACTTTTTAACGTCTAACACTTGGCGTTGACGCGCTAATACGTCCATCTTGTTTAACACAACTACCATTAGACGACCTAACTCGCGCAATTGCAATGTCATATATAAACTACGCTCTAAGCACGAAGCATCGACAATATTAATGATGAGATCTGCCGCATGATCCAACGCAGCTTTCGACGCGATCATTTCATCAACACTATTCACTTCGTTACTGCTGTCCAAGGCATAAATACCCGGTAAATCGGTTAATAAGAACTCATCACCCGCATGGCCATATCGCCCGGTTTTCTTATCAACCGTCACACCAGCCCAGTTACCAACGCGTTGGTTTGCCCCTGTTAGCGCATTAAATAATGTAGTTTTACCACTATTTGGATTACCAATAGTTAAGATTTGATACAACATTAAGCGACCTCAACTTCAATCTGTTGTGCTAACTGCTTACGAATCGCAACCGAAACTCCACGCACAGATATTTGCAACGGGTCCCCCATTGGCGCACGACGAATTAATGTGACTTGAGTATTAGGTAGCACACCTATCACCATTAACTTCTTTCGCGTGTCAGCAGGTAATCCTGACATATCAGTAATTTTAGCGGCAACACCATCGTTTAATAGCGCTAACTTCATATCTTCACCTAATCCTAATGATAACAATTATTATTATTAATATTTTACGCTTGCAGTATAAATAACTATTGATATGAATCAATATGATATAAATGAAACGAAAGCAATTAACACTAAAGTGGTACCCTCATATAACAACAAGATTTATAGAAGATATGCATGTGTGGTAGATGAGTATATGCAGCTCAACACATTGAGTAATATGTGAGCTGCGTAGCATCTGTAATTAAGGCATATTATGTATTTTAACCGATAAAGCCACCTGTTTGATGTGCCCAGAGTTGTGCATAAATACCTTGCTTAGCTAAGAGTTCTTTATGTGATCCCTGCTCTACAACACGACCTTCATCTAAAATGATCAAACGATCCATCGCTGCAATTGTTGATAAGCGGTGCGCAATTGCAATTACAGTTTTACCGTCCATCAGTTCATTTAAACTATCTTGAATGGCAGCTTCAACTTCAGAGTCTAACGCTGACGTTGCTTCGTCTAACACCAGAATCGGCGCATCCTTTAATAGCACGCGAGAGATAGCAATACGCTGACGTTGACCACCCGATAATTTAACTCCTCGCTCCCCAACCTGTGCGTCATAACCTTTATTACCAAATGTATCTGTTAAGGTGCTAATAAACTCATGTGCACATGCTTGTTTTGTGGCTTGGAGCAATTGCGCTTCACTCGCGTCCGGATCGCCATACATAATGTTATCGCGAATAGTACGATGTAATAAGGAGGTATCCTGTGTCACCATGCCAATCTGACCGCGTAAACTGTCTTGCTGGATATCACTGATATTTTGCCCATCAATTTTGATCGCCCCCGCTTCCACATCATGAAAACGCATTAACAAGTTAACCAAGGTCGACTTACCTGCACCTGAACGCCCCACAAGACCAACCTTTTCCCCGGGCTTGATCTTGAGGTTTAATTTATCAATCACGCCAGCTGACTCACCGTAATGAAAACTAATGTTATCAAACTCTATTTCACCCGCTGAAACAGCTAACGGTTTAGCATTTGGTTTATCTTCAATATCAATCGGCTTGGCTAAGGTATTCATGCCATCAATCACCGTGCCCATATTTTCAAACAGACCACCAATTTCCCACATGATCCATTTAGACATACTGTTAAGGCGTAACGCTAAACTGATCGCGACAGCAATGACACCCACACTTAAACTGGCATCTAACCACAGCATGATCGAAATAGCAGCAACACCAAAGAGTAATAAATAATTTAATAACTCGACGCAAAAGGTGAATCCCGTAACCAAACGCATCTGTTTATGCACCGTCACAAGAAATTCGTCCATGCATTCTTCGGCATATACCATCTCACGAGCGTTATGCGAGAACAACTTAACCGTGGTGATATTGGTATAACTGTCGACTAATCGCCCGGTCATCATTGAGCGTGCATTAGCTTGTTCTGTCGAGATCTGTTTAAGCTTCGGCACAAAATACAATTGGATAGCAACAAAACCAATAAACCACGCCAGCATAGGTAACATAAGTCGTATGTCAGCCTGCCCAATCATGACGAGCATTGCAATAAAGTACACTGAGATATAGACCAATACATCCAGTAATTTCATCACGGTTTCACGTACAGACAAGGCTGTTTGCATCACTTTTGTGGCAATACGACCTGCAAAATCACTTTGGAAAAAAGACACACTTTGACGTAATAAATAACGGTGTGCTAACCAGCGGATAGACATAGGGTAATTGCCCAGTAATGTCTGATGCATGATTAATGAATGTAATAATACCAACAATGGCATCACCACCAGTATCAATACGCTTAGGCCAATGAGGTTAGTACTTTCATCAGTTAAGAAATTCTGAGGCTCATGATTTGACAACCAATCCACCAGTTGCCCCATAAAACCAAATAACGACACTTCTAAAATAGCAATCATCGCACTTAATACAGCCATCACTAATAAAGGCGACTCAAAGCCACGAGTATAATAACGGCAAAATGCCACAATATCTTGCGGCGGCTGTTCAGGCTGATGCTTGGGAAAAGCCGAAGACCATTTTTCAAAAAACTTAAACATAAAGAATTATTATCTGAGCAAATAAAAGACCCCCTATGGTACTACGTAATTGCTAAAGTTCGTAGCCCACACAAGGCTACCAACCAATCGACAGCAGAAATTAACACTATTAAAAACCAGAACTGACAGGTGTAAAAATTACTTTACGATATAATTTACACTTTTTACGCTAATTACATTGCATTAACCCATATAAAATAAGTAAACTCGCTATACCTTAATGGTTTATGGATATTTAAGGCACTTACCGTAAACAAATGTTTACGACTTTTTAATTACAATCCGTAATGGAATGTTTTATGACTGTGAATAAGGTTTTATAACTGTGAGTAAGATAGTAGGAAGTACCCTTATTGTTGCTGGTACCGCACTTGGTGGCGGTATGTTAGCTTTACCCCTTGCATCAGCTGGTTTAGGTTTCTATACAGCAGCATTTTTGATTATCGTGAACTGGGGATTAATGACGTATACAGCGTTGTTGATGTTAGAAATACATCAGCATGCCGAACAAGATGCGACCCTTAACTCGCTTGCAAAAAATTTACTGGGTAAACCCGGTCAATATCTCGCAACATTTGCTTCTTTCTTCTTATTCTATGCCCTTTGTGCTGCGTATATTGCCGGGGGCGGTTCGCAGTTAACCAACAAAATAAATGATTTATTGAGTTTAGAGTTAACCCCACAATTTGGTGCGGTGCTACTAACATTCATTGTCGCGACAGTGGTGTCGATTGGCACGCACTCGGTTGATATCGTGAATCGTGTATTGTTTAGCGTAAAAATTATCGTCTTGGCACTCACGCTCAGTCTGTTATTCCCTCACGTGCAGTCGATTAACCTATTAGAAATGCCTGTACAGCAGGGGTTATTGTTATCGGCTTTACCCGTGATTTTCACTTCGTTTGGTTTCCACGGCAGTATTCCGTCAATCGTACGTTATGTGGGTATTGATATTAAAACACTAAAGAAAGTGATGATCTGCGGTGCATCTGCGCCACTTGTTATCTACCTGCTATGGCAAGTCGCAACGCAAGGTGTATTAAGCCAAACGACTTTAATGGCAAACAACTCGTTAACCAGCTTCATTTCATCACTCAGCTCTGTGTTACAACAGCCGCAAGTCAGTCAGTCTGTCTCTGTGTTTGCAGATCTTGCTTTAGCAACTTCATTCTTAGGTGTCAGTTTAGGCTTGTTTGATTTGTTATCAGGCATGATGAAACGCACTAACATTAGAATTAATAGTAACAATGACAGCGACGATAGTACTAACGCGGGCGGTAAATCACACCGTGTAAAAACAGCACTGGTGACATTTGTTCCACCATTGGCCTTCGCACTGTTTTATCCACAAGGCTTCATTACAGCACTCGGTTACGCAGCTATCGCATTGGTTATACTTGCGATCTTCTTACCGGTTGCTATGGTTTCTAAACAACGTAAAGCAGATGCAAGTGGTTATAGAGTTATCGGTGGCAACGTAACGCTCATGCTTGCAAGTTTAATGGGCTGTTTGATCATTGCATCGCAGTTTTTGCAAATGGCAAACATGATCCCAGCGGTTGGCTAACCTCGTACATAAGTAGTACTCGATAGCCGAATATACAACAGCCCAACTAAGATGTAATTTATTCATCATTGTTGGGCTGTTTTGCAATTAAAATTTATAATGTAAGTCGTAACCCTGAATAATCCATGCCACGACTTCACTCACCGCAGAGAACAAAGCTTCCTACGGTGCTCGTAATAACATTCTGAACCGAGATTAAAGTAAGTATCGTTGAAAATAGAAAACTCATTACTTCCAAGTTAAACGCGCTATCTTTTTTTCAACATCAACCCAGACATCAACAAATTCAAACTTCCTTTCATAAATAAAGCCAGTCTGCTTAGGTTCTGTTAAAGGCTGACCAAGAGGCCGATTAAGTTGGGGAATATAATCACTATTCCAAATATCTTGGACTTTTTCATCCGCACTAACCCCTAACTGATAACTAAAGAATGAATTTTCGCCTGCAGCAATCAAAAATACAGCTAATGGGAAATCAACGTGTTTTGCTAAATACGCTTTTTTCTCAACTAAACTATTAGGAATTGGATCGTCGGTGACAGGCGAACTCTGAAGCATAATGACTTTTCCTTTTGATGATGCTTCTCTCATTAATTGAATACTGAGTGAGATGGCATCTGCACTGCTCATTTTTGGTGATGTACCTTTCATTGGAATCGTCCACCTTTCCAAGTATGAACCATCCTGGTATTTCAAGTGGCTACGGCTGCCGTTATTTGTTTCAGCTCTTAATGTATTACCGATAAATAACTTATCGCCAGGTAAGTTTTTTGCGACATCATCAACCAATAATGCGAAATCCGTATTAGGCTTGCCATTAACAAATAGAGGGTTGTTCAAATCTTCTTTTGGTGTTTTCGCTATTGCATCAATAAATAAGCCATCAATTTGGGGATGACTGACTGTATCTAGTACACTTTTTGCCCACCATGCTCTCATCCCTGGAGATGTAAATTCATGATAATAATAACGATCTTTAAACATGAAAATTGATTCTACGTTATTATTATCAGTTACTTTTTTACTCCAATCCCATTTATTATCTTCGAATTCCTGATCAAAGCTATAATCGGTATAATGAACCCTCGCATTAAAATAAAATAGTGTTGTTAAATTTTCATTTATCTGCTTCAATCGCGTCGCCGCATCTAATATGCCAGCATCAACAGTCTTTAATCCTTGGTGATTACTTTTTTCAAGCATGACTATATCGTAATTACTAATAGACAAAACCTCTTCATTAGTAAATGACGTTGCTTTTCTTACCGCCAACCAGCGTGGTATATGATCCCAAGAAAATGATGGATAATGCGTCGATTCACGATCTTGCTCAGGATATGCTTTACTGAATGTAGAGCCAGATGGATATGAAGAATAATCAGATAAATTAGAATCTATAATCTCTTCATTTCGAGACATAATTGTTAATTTAAAATTTATATTATGAATTGCAAAATCTTTTTTAATTGATGAGCTTCCCGCACCAGTGATTGTTGCTAATTTAGAATCAAGTTTAATCGTTTTTCGTGGTTTTCTAAACTCACCACTGACTAAATTACTTCCTGTTCCAATTATATATTTATGCTCATAACCGGCATCAGGTTCAACCAACTTAGCCTTTATGAATCTATTATCATTTACATAATAATCATTTAAAGATAATTTAGCGTCTATAATAGAAAATTGTAGAGACTCTTGATTTTTAATAACATGATTACCCACACTCCAATTATTATTAATATCATTAACTATTGAGCGTTTACCTAGTTTTACAAAAGAATCATTATCAGTCTTAGTGTAGGCTACTGTGGAATCCATGAATGCTTGGACTTTGACCGTAAGATCTAGTTTGTCATTGATATCATCATAATTAAAATCATAGCCATCATATTCAATGTGGTAAAACCATTTATTATTTACGACTTCTTTCGTGCACGTTAACGCAGCATCAGAAAGATCAATTCGATTGTTATCTATGTTAAATACTAAATCACCATTTTTTTGTTCATGCGTACATGCTTTGGGTTTGAAACGTTCAAAATAAATATCCGTACTCGAATATACGATGCTAGGGAAGCCAATAAGAATGAACAATAAATATATTCTGTGTATCACTAAAATAATCCTAATTTATTACTATTAAAAGAGCATTATTAAAGATATTCGCCTAGCCATATATAAATTAATATTATTCATGTGACACGAGCATTACAATGCATATGCTTTTTCATATGTATGTATAAAATACATTCTATATGCACAATAAAAATCACCTATTAAATTTTCATAATTCTCAAATCACTATATATAATTGAGTAGATTAAGTTCATAGGGTATGAGCATGATAAAGGATTGAGGATAGGAAATATAAACAAAAAGCCTCACCGTTATGTCATCAAAACATCACAATGAGGCTTAGTATATTTAGCTTAACGCCAAACACCCCATTGGCCAGTCGTGCCAGGTTCCTCATTAGAAGTCCACCATTGAGCCGTCCATGACTTACCGTCGTAGATAACAACCTCTTTAGCAGTATAGGTTTGGCTTGCACTCCACGTATTACTATCTGGTTCCGTTGGTTCCGTCGGTTCTGTCGGTTCTGTTATTTTAGATGGCTCCATCACAAAAGAATATACATCTGCATCCGTCACACTACTGTTACTGAGCAGTAATTTAAACGTAAACTCCTCACGTCTATTAGGTAAATCAGCGGTTTTAATAATAAGTTCATTATTCGAACCGATATTCATATGAACGGGTAGACCACTGGTTTGTAACCACTCTACGTTAGTCGTATCACCTTCACTTTTAGCGTGTGTCAACACAACATAATCACCGTGTTCAACACTCGCTCCATCAAGATTTTTTAACACCTTAGGTAATATGACCGAATCAATACCAATATCTTCTGTCGTTATCGAAAACTCACCAGATGCTCGAGAATCTTTCGAATTAAAATAGTTGCTATGTAAATCATTTTTGAAATACATATAATGATTCATTTCATCGTGCCAACGGCCAATAAACACATTGCCATCGTTAGTCGATTCATACCAACCATTCACGTTTGAAGCCAATAAACGATCCCAATCATTCTTGTTTTCGTCTGTGATTACGAGGGAGAATGAAGCATGTTCAACACTATTTTTATTCAAGACTTTATAGCTAACCGTATCGCCAACAGATGCAGAGTCTAAGCTAATATTTTGTGGAATAAAGGTACTACCCTGCACAAGATATGGTGAAGTAGGCTCCGGGTCCGGATCAACTGGCGGCGGCGTTACATCATTATTCACAATCGTAATGTCACTACAATTATAAAAGCCCTCGCCTGCGGCATCAATACGCTGCCAACGTACGAACAACACAGCATCACCAACGCGGTCAGTTGGAATAGTGACATTAGTGTGATACTTACCACTAACTGCAGATATATTGCCTTCTTCTTGAATAAGTTCGAGATCATCCCATGCAAGAGGTTTAGATAGATCAACATTCGGTTTGGTTAAATAAAATTGCCAAAAAGAAGGGTTATGTTGAGCGGTAGCCTTAAACACATACTGGAATGTTCCCGCCTGCACTTTTGTTCGATTCCATCCCGAATGTGCGGCTCCCATTCCTTTTTTCTGAGGGTCATTTGCATAACACAAGGTTCCATCAGGAATAGCATTTTTAACTGCTTGAATATTGTTAAAGTCATTAATATTAATTGAATATTCATTTTTCTGAACAAATGGGTAAGGCCCTGATATGTCTTTTGCTTGCGCACAAGCCGCATTAGGTGGCGTGCCACTCCAAATACCACCTTGGTCTGAACATATTTTCTGTCTCGCTACTGGATATTCTGACCAGCCATGAGCAAGTGCTTGAGCACTGAACAGTGCAGAATATATCGATAAAGTCGCAACAGTTAACGCAGCTTTCCGTAACATAAGTTTGTGTCCTTTTGTTTGTAACATACTAGTATTTAAGTAATTCCATAACACATTAACGAGGAAAGTCAGTCACCGACAAGTGTTAAGGCGATGTAACAAATTACACGTTACACTAACCATATATGTTAAAACATAGTAACAAATGTTGTTACTTTAGAAAAATATGCCTAATAAACTACGTAAGTCCAACTTAGGTTTTCAGGTTATACAATATTGATAGCAATACAGTTAGCTACAAGAATATGTTTTATAAAGAAAAAGCCCCACTGCCATGTTATCAAAACATTTCACAATGAGGCTTATCACTTTAACCGAATTATACTTTATACCAGCTTAGTATATTTTAAACGTGTATTACTTCTTCTTCCATTGACCTGGAGAAGATTCAATAAACTGGCCTTTTTCTGTCAACGACATTGCTTTTTTCGCTGCTCGTACAGAAATAGCCTTAACCGACACGTTATGCTTGGTTGCTAACTCTTGATATTTAGCTTTTCGCTTATCATTTACGGTTTTAACTAATGCATTCACTTCACTGCTTGGTTTCACAGCGCCAAGGTAACCATTAGTTTGCTCACCAACTAATCCTGATTTCTTTGCGTCTTGTAAATCAATCGCCTGTACCGAAAATGACATAGCGACTAAAATAATCAAGGTTGAAAAAATTCTTCTCATTGTAATCTCCGTTTGACTAGAATAACTCATCATCGCTAAACACATCATCTAGCTCTTTATCTACTTTCACTTTAATCTCGTGATCAATTTTTACATTTAAATTAATCACAATTGGTTTATCGGGAACGGCAAGTTGTACTGTTGGCGTACAACCAGCAATAAGTACAAGTAAACTTGCACTAAATAACAGTGCTTTCATATTATATCCTTATGGGTTATTCATTTTATCAAGCGCACCATACATCGCATCATTAATTCTTAAACTACGAAATAGCTGCAATATATTTTCTTCGTGGGAATAATTAAATTCAATTGGGCGTTCAACGCTAGGGTTCCGCCCTTTGATATTAATCGTTAATTTAGTCTCTCCGCTCGGCTTAAAATTCACATCACTGTGTAAACTATCATAATGCAAGTTTTCTAACAGCTCTAAAGCATAAAGCAATTGCGGTTGTGTTAACTTTAACTGATCTATTGTGGCGTTATCCTTTATTTGAATCACCCCACCGATACCTTGCTGCTCTATCGTGCCATCTATTATTGATACTGCGCGACCTTTAGCTACAAAAGGTAAATCCGCTTTTAATAACCCTGTCACTTTAACACCAGGAACTTGATATAATTCAATTACCTCAGGTAAAGATAGATTACGAACACGCACTTGACCTACAATATGATCAAAATCGGTAATTAACAATGGTGACAATGACACTGTACCAGAAAACACATTTGCTGAGGCGTTATCAATCACCACTTGCAACTGTTCATTAGCAAATCTCACCAAGCCAGTAAAATTAACATTGGTAGCAACAAGCCCCATATCAACAGATGTAACATTGCTGTTAATAAGGCAATCGGTATTTAAAGATGCCACTAAATCAGGTTTGTCGGCCTCAATCTTACAACGCCAATTCGCATTAATATCCGTGGCAGTTATATCATTAAAAGTACTGCTATTGGCTGTTATCTTGCCCGACATACTTGCGGTTAAATAACTATGTTGTTCCTCTAACATCAGCTGATAATCAAGCCTATTTTCCACCAACCCAGGTAGGTACAAGCCTACGGGTAAAGGGTATTTATCAGTGACTAAAGAAGGCATTACTTGCTGAGGGTATAGCCAATACCCTGCAATTTTGTACGGCGTTAAATTTAATAGCGTAGCGGTATTTGTACTTTTCATTACCACATCATCTAACTGCCAATCTGAGTTCACGCTCAAAGCTTGGGAATTAAAGTGTCCCCGATGCTGCGCCGTAAATCTATCTATCTTATATTCGCGCTGATACTGGTTATTGAATGACACAGTTGATAAAGAAAAGTCGAACGGTAATACGCTATTTTTTTCAATATTCACCGTCATAGCGTCAAGTAAAGAAACCTTGATATTCTCACTCGACATATCTGAATATTTAAATTTATGTGCGGTTAATGTTGCACTATTAACGATGAGCTTGGTGCTTATCGATGTATCCGTGGGCTTAACTTCTACGTGACCTTTGGATGTCACTTGGAACGGCACATTCAAATCACTGAAATAACTGCTATTTGTTATAATAGCTAACGACCAACTACTCTGCCAGGATTCTGGTGTCAACAATAGCGTATCCGCTTTTACAGCCAAGCTATTATTAGACATCATAACCTTAATCGCAGCTTGCTTGGCCTCTACTTTCCAACGAGTAATATCGTGTTCTTGTATCCCTACCTGTAAAGATAGAGGTAATTCTGGCGTGATCACTATAGGTACGAGTGTTGGTGATACGTTGTTGCTAAACGGCTGACAAACACTTTTGTCCACACTCAATAATGCAGTAAACGACGCGCACGTTTTTGCTGTCAGCGTGATAGGAGCAATGTCAGTGATGTTCAAATTAACGAGTTCAGGCAACCACCCTTTATCATCCAGTACCAACTCCGTATCGACAACAAGGTCAGCATTATCTATAAGCTTTTGCTTGTCATCACTCACGGCACCATCAACCAATGAGAACCTTAAGGAAATACGTTCCATCTGCTGTAAGTCGACGTTTACATCAAGCGTTGCAATACCATCAAATTCGGTATTAAACGCTGGTAAAATAGGGTTAACGCTTGCACTAAGTTTGCTTAAGTCCGTGCTCAGTTGCACTTTAAGTAAGTTCTGGTTATCTGTATTCTTGGTATCTTGTAATACGTAGTTAAGCTTAGCGAGTAATAAGCGCTGATCTTGCAGCCACACTGAAAACCCAAATTCAGCATTACTATCGGCATATCTGAAACCCACCTCTTTAAAAACAACCACGTTAAGATCAAGCTGTTCCCAATTTAAATTCGATAAAGATAGACTTTGTGCTTTTGATACTTCAGTTAAAGGAGGTAGATTAGTGCCCTGCACGGTTACATTTTTAATATGAAGATCGGGTATCCAATCCGGTAACGCCGGTAATATAGGGGCGACAGTCACTACTTGATTCTCAATTTCATCGCTACTCCCACCCTTTATTGATTGCTCAAATTGCAAATAATCGACATCTAGCTTAACTTGCTCAAGCATAATTTTATCGATAAAAAAAGGCTGTTGCATATCAAATTTAATCGTTAATCCATGTAACTGTGCAACTTTAACACCGTAAGGAATTGAGAAATGATTGCTAATCTTCATGATAATGCGTTCGCGGTATGTAAACATGATCGCGACACTTAATAGGACAAGAATAAACAGGCTTATAATCCAAAGTTTGACGTTATTCGAGGTTTTTTTTGTTTTATGCGACGCCGACATTGAGGAAATAACCTTTATTAATCTAATCACTTATCCTGAACTACAAACATAATGAAATCAAGTACAACACGGCTCATATATAGCACTAAAGTCAATGCATGAAATATAATTATAAGAATATAAAATGAATGCTTATTGATTTGTCGATGAACCAGAAGCGTGTAAACTGTAGTCTCTTTCATATACGAAAAATTTAAATGGCAAAACCGAATAAAAAAGGCCCAACTCAAACAGTTGAAGTATCATGCAAAAAATGTAAAACACTGCTGTTTAAATACCGTAAAGGCGGAAAAGGTAGTCTCGTTAAATGCTTTAAAGAGCGGATCGTGACCGACTATTGTGAAACCCCTTGCACTTGTCCTAAGTGTGGGCAAGTCTTTGCAAGAGATACGTTAATTCGAGGTACACCCGCTTATAAAATGGTGGGAGGTAAAGTGGTAATGAAGTAACTGTAACTCAATATTTCGCAGGCTTGATCGAGCCACTTACTCAGAGAGTCCGCTTAGCTAATAGATCTCGCCTCTAAATTCAACCTGTGTTAAATACAAACGCATTTCAAACTCGAACTGATGATAATCAGGTAACATATGCTCACAAAGCTTGTAGAAGGCTTTGTCGTGATTCTTTTCTCTTACGTGCGCCAGTTCGTGTACCGTGATCATCTGCAAGAAAGGTTCTGGGCAGCGTCTAAACATTTCGCTAATGCGAATCTCATTCTTACTCTTTAATTTATTGCCCTGCACCCGCGATACAAAAGTATGTAAACCAAGTGCGTTATTCACCACATGAATTTTAGGATCATAAATGATTTTACTGATAGGCGATGATTTCTTTAAATAGCTATTCTTCAGATCCATGACAAATTCACGTAATTTTTTGTCACTGGTAATTGAATGTGTGCTCGGATACTTCGTTAATAAAAATTGACCTAGCGTGTCTTTTTCTAACATCAGCTTTACTTTACTTTGAACTTGGCCTGAATAGGCTGACAGATATTTAAGAGCCGTTGAATCTATTTTTGAAACTGACATAAGTAAGATTGGATACTAGTAATTTGAATTGCACATATTTTACCTGATCCAGTTTTAATCCGGTAGCCTAGAGCAGACTAAAATAAGCTATTGATCAGTGTTAGATATACTTTTACAATAACCTTTTTATAATTATGGATGAACAATTATGTCATCAGATACTTTAGGAACCAGCGTAACGTATAAGCGCATGGAACAAGGTTATCGCGAAAAAGCACTTAAGTTATTCCCATGGATATGCGGCCGATGTACCCGCGAGTTTGTTTATTCTAACTTAAGAGAGTTAACTGTTCACCACATGGATAATGACCACAGTAACAACCCGAATGACGGTAGTAACTGGGAATTACTTTGCTTATATTGCCATGACAATGAGCATTCTAAATATACTGAACATGATCAGTACGCGACTGAAGTTGAAGCTGGTGATAATAATCAAGAATCAGCAACTTATAATCCATTCGCTGATTTAAAATCAATGTTTAAAAAATAACATCTGATTGTTCTTCCTAAAAAGCCGTGACAGTACTCGATTAAATTGCACACTGTGACGGCTTTATTATTTTTCCGCTAGAATGGTTGATTAACCATAAACCATAATTGTTTATCTGATTCACTTTGTGCGTAATCAATACGTACAACCACACCTTCAGCGTTAAATCGTAACCCTAAACCAGCAGTCAATTTCAAGTCTCTGTTTAATTCTACTAAATCAAAAGTATCTGAAACCTGACCAGCTTCAACGAATGCAGACCATTGCCACCAAGGAAAATTATAAAATGGTAAATGATGTAATGGTTGCCAATGTGGTTTTACTCGGTATTCGGCACTATACATAACGGCACTTCGGCTATGAAACTGTCCTGGTAAATAACCACGTAATCGATTAAAACCACCCAGTTTGATACCCGAAAAAGAAGGGGGGCGATGTTTTTGATCAACCTCCGAACCGCTATTCCATGTTGGTGTATCTGCAAGATAATAGTTAAATGCCAATACTTGTTCTTTAAACAACATATTTTCGTCAAAAGGAACATAAGCGCTTTGATCTAATTGCCATGTAGTCCAGCTATTACGGTCATCATCACCAAAGTCACGCCGCACAGTAAATCGAGTTTGGCTACCCGACGTCGTATCACCAATACTATCGCGATTATCCCAATCAAATTGTAACTCTAACCCTTGTGAAATATCTGGTAAATAACCATAACCTGCCACATCTCTCGTTTGTTTAAACGGGGTGATATTAATACTTGTAACACCAAATTCAAGTGGATTAGCCCCGACTTCATTACGTTGGCGAACAAGGCTACGCGCGGCCCCATTAACACCTCTCCCCCATGGTAATACGTATCTTGCATTCACACGGAGAGATGATTCAACACCTTCAGCGATTATTTCATCAGTCAACAAGGTATCTTCAGGCGTCTTTGCCGTAGGCAGAAAATATATCCCCGATTTAAAGTCACCACGATAATATTCAGCTGAAAACAGCCATTGTTTTACATTAGGTAATGTATAATTATTAAATGAGATAAAACTAATATTACTGTGGTTATTACTGTATAAACCAAGACCAAATATTGATGCTTGTGGCTGCCCAGCATGTTTTATTACTCCTGATACACCAAGTGCAGCACCCAATCTTTCAGTTGATATAACTAGAGGGACTACTGCAACTTTAGTATCAAACGCAGATCTTTCCATCCCATTATTTTCAGTCATTATATTAACAACATCTTCTGCATTAACCTTGCTTGTCACGAGTAATGCCGAAGACAACAACGAGAAACAGATACTCTTATAAACCACTAACACTCCAAACAATAATAAATATTTATTAGTAAAAATATGAAGTGCGCAAGATAGCCAAAAACCGCCCATGTGTATATGGCGAAAACAGTAAAAAAACGTAAAACAATGTCATTAAATGACTAAATAATAAAGTAAATATAAACTACGATTCCAGCGTATAAATGTCATAGCCCAATACTATTGAGCTATAATTAACCCTATAAAATGGAATTAATGCTATTAACATAAATACAAAAACAGGTATCAATGTGACTCATAATTTAAAATTATTAATACCACAAATACGTATAGTTATTGGGCTACTAATCATATTATTTGGTGGCTTCAACTCTATTAATGTTATGGCTACAACGACGGTCTACTGGGATAAAAGTAATGAAGTAACATCGCAGGATATCGACCACAGTCAATGGCAATATATTTTAAATCGCTATTTAATAGTGGATAAAGATAATATCGCGATTAACTTGTTTAATTACAAAAACGTGACAGATGCCGACACAGAAATTCTCAACCAATATCTCCTTCAACTGCAAAACATCAACCCCCTGCAACACACTAAAGCACAGCAACAAGCCTACTGGATAAATTTATATAACGCACGGACAATACAGCTGATACTCGATAACTCCCCTGTAAAGTCCATCACTAAACTAGGAGGTCGTTTCTTTTCATTTGGCCCTTGGGATGATGATGCGGTGACAATCAATGGTCAAACGCTCAGCTTAAATGATATAGAACATGAAATACTACGCCCTATTTGGAAAGATCCGCGTATCCATTATGCCGTAAACTGTGCAAGTTATGGTTGCCCAAATTTATCTGCCACTGCATTTATGGCAGGTAATACCGAGCAACTATTAACTGCGGGCGCCTATGCTTATATCAATCATCCAAGGGGGGTTTCAATTAAAGACGACGATTTAGAAGTTTCGAGTATTTACAAATGGTATTCAGAAGATTTCGGGGATAATCAGCAGGCTCTGATTGAACATTTCAAACGTTATGCAAGACCTGAATTAAAACAAGCGTTGATATTATTTCAGCAAGATCCAGGGAATATCTATTTTAAATATGATTGGCGTCTAAATCAACCTGAGTAATAATTTTAAAATGAGATAATAACGATTCATCACTGGCGATGAATCGCTATTATTTTTTAAGGGAAAGTAGTTACGCTACCAGTATTAGTATCATAGCGGATGTATAAAGCCTCATTATCACTCCATTTATACAAACAAATACCTAGATTATCTCTAATGTTGTACACAATAAATGGTTTACTCGTTTTAGTTTTATCAACCTTATCACTACCTGTATTCAAGATCGAATTCCATAACGACACACAGTCATCTACATTATCAGTTTTAATTGGAGAGGTATCTGGATCAGGATAGTTTTGTGCTGGCCAACCAGCAGCGTTAAAGTCAATTGTGCCTTCAGCACCCGCACCATACAACTGTACATCATCATTTGATGTAATATCAGTTGGTGAACCCATTATAATCCATTTACTGTGGGCTAGGTTAACAGCACTTTTCAACGCGCCAGCCGTGCCTTCAACAACAGCTATATCTGCATCATCAGCTAAATTCAAAAACCGGGGCACTGCGGTAGCAGATAATATCCCAAGAATAATAATAACAATGACTAATTCGATAAGAGTAAAACCACGTTGTTGCGTATTCAAAACTGGACACCTTTAAGATTAAGCTGGTTGTAATTATAGTGTAAACGTTCTAATTATAAACCTATTAATTATTATTTTGCGTATTTTCAAAATAATAGTTAATACGACTTCTCGGGTTTAAGTATTCATAAATATGTTCTGGCAATTTATCCGGTTTAATAACACCTGTAATCGACAGTTCACGTTCTTCAAGATCAATGATCGGGGCTTCTGCACGAGGTACTTCTGCATCATAAATCAATATATTAGGGTATAATAATCGTTCCGAATTCACTGACAGTACCATTCCTATCTGCTCATTTGATAATCGGACAACACTGCCAGGAGGATAAATCCCCAACACCTTAACTAACAGTTTTAAGTCACTTTGATTATACTTCTTCGCGCTATTTTTATATAGCCAAGATAATGCATTAGACGGTACTCGTGCTTTCCTTATATCATTCGGGTGACAAAGCGTATCGTATTTATTCACGACACTAACAAGTTGAGTAAATGGGTCTATATCAGCGCCTTTCAACCCTTTTGGATAACCACTACCATCTAATAATTCATGATGTTGCGCAATAATAGCCTTTGCAGCTTCAGGAAATGTATTCACTAAATTAACAAGGTCTAGTCCATATTTAGGATGCAACTTTAAAAAATTTTGCTCCGCGGTAGTGAGTTCTGTCTTTTTTCGTAATATTTGCGGGGGGACTTTCAATTTACCCATATCATGAAACAACGCGCCCATACCAATGATCTTAATGGAATCGGCATCTAAATTTTTCATCTTGGCGACAAGCATTGCAAGCACTGATACATTTAATGAATGGTAATAAATATTTTCATTTTCTTTGGTTTCACTCATTAAATGTAAAACGATATGTTCTTCTTTTAACAGAGAATCAACCATATCACCGATGAGTTGCTCAGCCTCATCAATCGCATTAAGGGGTCGACTAGACAGCTTACCCATAACTGAACGCACTTGGATCATGGCTGATTGAAAGTTCTTTTCTGTTTTGATTATTTTACGACGATGGCTTTTTAACTTTTCAATTTTTTCCTGTTTATCTTCCCATAACTCACGCCTAATATGCTCAATATCAAGCATATCAGAGCTCTCAGCTTGTGGTTCAGCGTTTAACTGTTGAGGGGGTAATAAGCCACTATCACTGCGTTGTGGGTAAACAGTCACGTGCGCGATGCCAAGCTGGCGAATAAGTAGCAATTTTTCTTGAGTATCAATTTTGAAATTATTGAACATAAAGGGATGATCACACCAACCTAAAGGCAATTTAACGTAATTACCCACTTGAATACGATCCACTGAAACTTTGATACCACTCATAATAAACCACAAAACAAAACTGAAATGGCATATTATTGTATATAAATACAATTATAAAGATGTTTTTATATGAGATTCAATGAATAACAATGAAAATTGATATTCCTCACACATTACCTTGTAATTACATCTAAAAATAAAATATTGTTTGGTTTTAATCGTTGTAAACTTACATCTATGACATAAAAAGCAGCATCATTGTTAATTGATACTGCTTTATCGTGAGAATTCTAATCGTATTTAATCAAATGCTAACTTGCTAACACAGGGATAATTTGTCGCTCATCGTGATGACAAAGTGCACTGTAATTCTTATCAGTGTCCTCGAAATAGTCACCTGATAACACCGTATTAACGTAACGCCAGTCAGTACGTACTTGCTCTTCTGTGAATGTAAGAGTCATGAAACCACGATCACGTAGGTTAGTGTATCTTAGGCTTTCAACCAAACCAACAACAGCATCTTGCACTTCATTTTGGAATACTTCAGCAATTTGTAAATAGTACTCCATGCCGGGTGATGATACAGATGCTGTAGCAAACTCAACACCGACAGCGTCACCTTGCTCATCTTTTAGATCACTTCCCCATGCATTATGTGTATCGCCTGCAACAACAACAAGATTGCTATTGCTTGCTTTTGCTGTAGCCAAAATTTCTTCGCGCTCATAAGCATAACCATCCCAAGCATCAAGATTCAATGGGATTGATGGCATCTTAATTAACGCTTTGTTTTCTTTAGTCAGTTTGTGCTGATTAAGTTTTAAATAAGCTATTTCACGGCGTTTTAGAGTCACATCGTTAGCTTGCTTACGAGCTTCCAATTCTACCAGTTTGTTAATTTCGATGAACTGCACAAAACTAAGGTGCTTATTAACAACAGATGCCGATAGATGCAACTTCCCCATTAATACTTGTTGCCCAAGTAACTGCCAGCGCGAACTTGATGTTTCAAGCTTATTTTGTAGCCAGCTGAGCTGCGGTTTACCAAGCAATGTTCTATTGCTGTTCATTGCATCGCCTTTGAATTTAATTTCATCAAAACGTTCTGGCAAGCCGTTGTGGATAATGTCGTTATTTGGGAAGAAGTAATCTGCATGATTTAACTGCTTATCACGTGCTAAAACACGAGTGTCTAACATGTGTAAGTCAAGTAAATCGCCAAATTGGAAGGAACGGTAGATTTCTAAATTATTACCTTCGAACCATGGTCGGATTGGTAACCATTCAAAATAGGCTTGTAATGCAGCCATTTTACGAACCTCAAAATCACCTTCACCTTTGTTATGGTTTTCAGCCCCGTCCTTCCACGTATCGTTAGCAACTTCATGATCATCCCATACAGTTATAAATGGTACTTTACGATGCAGTCCATGCAGTTTAGCGTCACTTCGGTATTGACCGTAACGAATACGATAATCTTCTAATGTCAGTAGCTCACCAGCAGGTAATACTTGACGATTTAACGCATCGGCATTATTACTTGCATAACCATCACGGCTATATTCATAAATATAATCACCTAAATGCAATACAGCATCAATATCGTCTTGCTGTGCAGCTAAGTCATAAACATTAAAATGACCAGCAGGATAGTTGGCGCAAGAAAAGACCGCGAGTTTTACTTGCTCAACTCGGCCTTCAGGTAATGTTTTTGTTGTACCTGTCATAGATACTTGATCACGAGCAGTAAAGCGATAGTAATAACGTGTATTTGCTTCTAAACCCATTGCATCTACTTTAACAGTAAAATCTTTTGATTCATCCGTTAGCGTTTCACCAGTCGTAACTAATTGGTTGAATGATTCGTCTAGAGCAACTTCCCAAGCCACTCGAGCCACATCATTACTAGATGTATTTTCTTGTTCAGGGCTAAGTCGAGTCCAAATAATAACGGCTGACTGTGTCGGGTCTCCACTGGCAACCCCATGTTTGAACTGAGAATCAATTTCAACTAAATTATAGCGTTCAATATCATCTTCAACCGTACAAGCAACTAAGCCATTTGAAAGAATTGCGATACCAACACCTTTTGCTGACGTAGCAAGAAAGTCACGACGAGTAAAATTCCATTTCATTGTAGAAACCTTTGTTTTAATTGTTATTTAGAATATTTTGATAATATATATGAAATGGATTATGTGGATGTTCTATGACAAAAATGATTAATTATGATGAAAGTTTAAATAATGTTGAGCCATTATTTAAATGGCTTTATGAAAAAATGCCATAAAGCCAACTGGATTAGTCAGTATTAATGACTCTGATTCCAATCAATACACTGCTGTAATGTAATACCAGAACCGCCAAATATGTCTAACGCACTGCCGATTGTTAAATCAACTTTACCCTTTGATAATTGATCGACTAAAACAAGATCATCAATACTACGAGCACCACCAGCATAAGTCACCGGTATTGTCGTATGCCGACCGAGTAAAGTAACAAGCTCTTGATCTATACCATTTTGCAACCCTTCAACATCAGCAGCATGAATCAAAAACTCAGCACAATGCTCAGAAAGTTGCGTTAATGTGTCTGCATTTATGATTGTGCTCGTGATTGTCTGCCAACGGTTAGTTGCAATATTCCAACCCTGCGCTGTTTTTCTACAACTCAGATCTAAAATTAAATGCTCTTTTCCAATTAATGCTTTTAATTGCGCTAGTTTTTCCCAACTAAACTCATCACCATCAAACAGATATGATGTAACAATGACATGAGATGCGCCAGCTGCTATATATTTGGTAGCATTGGTCAAGTTAACACCACCACCAAATTGTAACCCTTGAGGCCATGCTTTTAATGCTTTTAGCACTTCTGTTTCATTATTTGGGCCTAATGCAATCACATGACCACCGCGTAAATCATGTTGACGATAAATATCGGCATAATACGCCGCGTCATATTGACTGATAAAATTAGTCGCAGCACCTTGATCATTCAAGCTGCCACCAACAATTTGTTTTACTTTACCTTGGTGTAAATCAATACAAGGACGAAACTGAGTCAAAACAACACTCCTCTGTTTAAAGACTAAACGATCAATTCCTGATCGTAACTCGAATTTTAGCTAACCAGTATAACCAGAATTACAGCAGAATGCGGGGTTAAAAAAAATAGACTACAAAAATAAACATAACCAATTGAAAATAAAGTTAAAAACACATAAGTAAGACATAGCCATACGAATTATACTGACGATTTCAGTGTATAGATTTAAAACTGGTGTAGGACAAGAGTAGCGAAAAATAATAAATACTAAGGTATATGAAATTGGAGAAATAAAACGGTTAGAAATGGGAGTATAACGGACAGGCGTCGAATATTAGAAACTAAAACGCCATCTATAAATAGATGGCGTCAAATTCTTAATTCCTAGGAATTAGTAACCTATGTGTCTTGGGTAAGTGAATTTTGTGTTATATAAATCACCGAAAACAGGGGTTGTAGGTACTGAGTTTTTCATAAGGGTCACCTTCTAAATCATTTATCAAAAATCGAACCAAATGGTTCGGTTGATCTCGGTTCCTTGGAGGCGGTTTAACGGACTCATCCTTTGAGCATTTGTCTATCTTCTCGAGAAGATGTGACCAATGTAACATAAAAAAACAACAATGCAAGCTTTCATTTGAAACGTGTCACACAATAAAACAAACAACATTGCTTTTCATATTAGGGTTTAAAACATATGTATTAAAATGACTAAAGCCGATTTTAGTGAATAACGAGACTCAAATGATAGTGACCAAATATGCAAGTGTTTATCGATTACCTACATATTTCGACGGTATTTACCACCGACTAAATATAGAATATGCACCAGTTGAGACAAACTAGCGGTAGGTGCTGCATTCATTAATGCTTCAAAACTATTATTCTTTGATAATAGCGCTACTTTCATCGAAACCAATGCACACTCACTGCGTTCCTTATGCTGTTTATGGAATTGTGATACAGCCTCAATTTGCTGTCTTTTCTTTGCCTCTGGGCAACGTACTAACTGTTTCTCACTCATTTTTGTCGCATCGCTTTGATCTCGCTGTCCATGACTTCTAGACATGCAATTAACCCCGACCATATCAAATTTATCTGTACTTTTTAATTTCTCATAATACATACTTTGCTGTTGGATTTGAGCGCGTTGATACCCCGTTTCAATCGCCCCTAACACACCACCACGTCTCGCTAACCGATTGAATTCAGAATACACAGCTTCTTCGACAAGATCGGTTAATAGTTCAATGGCATAACTGCCTTGTAGTGGGTTTTGATTTTTATTTAATCCAAATTCACGATTAATAATAGATTGAATCGATAACGCACGATAAACAGAGTTCTCTGTTGGTGTTGTAATTGTTTCGTCATAAGCATTCGTGTGCAAACTATTGCAATTATCACAAAGTGCATAGATTGCTTGTAAGCTGGTACGAATATCATTTAAATCGATCTCTTTCGATTGTAAGCTGCGCCCCGATGTTTGAATATGATATTTCAATTTTTGACTGCGATCATTACCGTTATAAACTGATTTTAATGTGCGAGCCCATACTCGCCGTGCAACCCGCCCTATCACTGCATATTCAGGATCCATACCATTACTAAAAAAGAAACTGAGCCTTGGCGCCACTTCGTTTATCTTCAATCCCTGCGCTAAATAATATTCGAGCAAAGTAAATCCATTGGCCAATGTAAAAGCTAATTGGGTTATTGGATTAGCTCCCGCTTCACCAATATGATAGCCACTAACCGACACGGGATAAAATTTAACGATAGCATTCGCACTAAAATAGCTCTGCATATCAGCCATTAATTGAAGCGCAAAGTCCAATGAAAAAATACACTCATTCTGAGCAATTTCTTCTTTCAAAATATCAGCTTGTAATGTTCCTCTGACTTTATTGTAAGTGGCCTGTTTAAGCGTTATGTATTCATCCTCCAATCCAAGCAATTCAACCATTAATACTTGTCCTGAAATACCTAATAGTGCGAGCCCTAAGCCATTATGCCCCTCAGGCAGGGCCCCACGATAAACAGGTCTTTTCTTGGCCGTAATACCGCAAGATGAAAAATAAGATTTAATTTTTTTATTGGCTGTTAACCATAAGTTCGCTTGCGTTAAATATGACTCAACTTGCTGATCAATTGCAGTATGTAAAAACCAAGCCATCAGTATCGGCGCAGGACCATTAATTGTCATTGATACCGAAGTACCGGTATCACACAAATCAATGCCTGAATACAATACTTTCATATCATCAAGCGTTGCAATAGACACGCCCGACATACCAATACAGGCACAAATATCTGGGTTTACAGCAGGATCGTGTCCATACAAGGTATTAGGATCAAATGCCGTCGATAACCGAATCGACTTTTGGCCTTTAATTAAATAATGAAAACGTTTGTTGGTATCTTCGGGTAAACCTTCTCCCGCAAACATCCGCGTCGGGTCTTCATCATTGTGTCGTGTTGGAAATACACCCGCGGTATAAGGAAAGTGACCAGGGATATTCTCATTAAGCAGAAATGCCGTAATGTTATCCCAGTGATTTTCGTTTGGTCTGGCTACATGTGGGATCACGGTACCACTTAAGCTAACAAAATGGTCTTTATGCTCACCATAGGTTTGATGAGAACTGATAGTATCAACCCCTTCCTCAATGCGCTTTAACGCTAACTCTTCATCATCTCTAAACCAAGCCAATAGTGCATGCCTAAGTGGTACAGTTATCTGCGCAAGTAATTTGTTATAACGTAACCGTAACGGTGGTAATAACACCTTCAAAGACGCATCTGTCACTAAGAAACTATCCACATTGATATCACTCTCTAAATCAGCTTGTGGATAGCGGCCTAACTTAGAAGGTAAACAAGGGTCTCCGAGGTCACTTAACATTTGATAACAACTATGCAGTTGACGTACTTGTTCTATTTGCTGCTGATTTTGATCTGTGACTTGTACATAATGGTTACAAATAGCGGTGAGATAATCTGGCGTTTGCAGCTGTAACCGACTTTCTGTTAACGTCCAATCATAGTGAGGATATGTTGTCAGTATTTGTTGGTAATACGACTTTAAACCAGCCTCTGGTATAAAACACAGCTTCGTCATCAAAAATGCCATAAAACGACTAAAACCATGATCGTTATAATGGCTGGCAACAACGGGGAAAATAGGTAATTTGCCATTCGAAGCTAGTTCTTGCTGCTGGTTAAAACGCCATTGCTGTTGAATATCATTGTACGCATCCTCACTCCCTTGCTGATCTGCTTTATTCAACACCACAACATCGGCAAATTGTAACATTTCAATTTTTTCTAATTGACTGCTAGCGCCATAATCCTTGGTCATTAAGTAAAGACTTAAATCCACCATATCAACAATCGCACTATCACTTTGACCAATCCCCGCAGTTTCAATTAACACAAGGTCAAAACCTTGATTTATTAACATTGGCACACAAGTTTGCAATGACTGGCTCACCGATACATTCGCTTGTCGCGTGGCAATAGAACGCATGAACAAGCGGTCATGTGGCAAAGTATTAATGCGAATACGGTCACCTAACAAGGCACCTCCGGTTTTTTGCCAACTGGGATCCACAGCTAAATACGCAATGTTAATGTCAGGATAGAGCTGCAATAACGCACGTAATAATTCATCACTAAACGTGCTTTTTCCCGCCCCACCCGTTCCTGTGATCCCCACCACCAAGGATTTTTTAGCGGACGTAGTAGAAGTCGCTGTAACACGACTTGAACTTTTTAGTTGACCCTGCTCTATAGCCGTGATTAATTGCCCCAAATACATATCAGTTACAAGTTCAGCATCTAATTTTTTTACATTAAATTTTACTTGTTTTTTGGGTTCAACCGCGACTAAGTGTTGTAATAAATCGCTGATCATTTCGTCTAAACAAAGTACATCCGCACTGGTATAAACACGCGTAACGCCTTGTTCTTCTAATACCCTTGCTTCATCAGCTGTGATAGTCGCGCCACCACCAACAAATATAGCGGGCTTAGCCCCAGCGTCAGCAAGACTCGATAATAAGTAACTAAAATAAGCATTATGCCCCCCCTGATAAGAGCTCATTGCGATAGCATCAACATCTTCTTGTAATGCCGCGGTGACAACATCATGAACTGAGCGGTTTATGCCTAAGTGTATGACTTCAACTCCCCGCGCTTGCAGTAACCGCCGCACAATATTAATCGCAGCATCGTGGCCGTCAAATAAACAGGTCGCAGTTAAAATACGCAAAGGAAACTTGGTTGAAATCGTTTTCATTACTCTCCACTCCATTAAATACTGTCATAAAGGTGGCGTTACCTAGTTGCTGTATTAACTATCCAAGGCTAAATCAGTCATTAACACCGCTAAAAACCGCGCTGCTTCACCACCCGTAATAGAGCGATGATCAAAGGTTAAAGACAAAGGTAATAAGGTACGCTCAACAACTTGACGCTTCCCATCACCCACTTTCATATAGGCCAGCTGTTGAAATAATCGCCCGGTGCCTAAGATTGCAACAGTAGGAGGCATAACGATAGGATTGGCATATTTACCCGCCATACTGCCAAAGTTAGACAAGGTAATGGTATTGCCACGTAAATCATCGGCCGCAATTTTACGTTGTGATACCAATTCTTTGATGGTATTAATTTTGTCGCGCATCGCCTCAGCGCTATAGTTTTGTGCATCTCTGATCACTGGCACAAATAAACCATCTTGAGTATCAACAGCCAAACCTAGGTGCATCGATTTAATAATACGACGACCAATCGAATGACTGTCATACCAAGCATTCAATGTTGGTTCAGCTTCGCAGGCGAGCGCCATTGCACGAATCAGTCGGACTGTGATATCACCTTGAGTAAACCAAGTCGTAATATTTGCATCATCATGTATTGTCACTGGCACCACTTCAGCATGTGCTTGCGTCATCGCTTTTGCCATACTGCGACGCACACCTTTCAATGGCACTAACTCACCTACGTCCGCAAATATTTTGACTACACGCTCTACATCTGCGGCTGTAATAGTACAGTGTGCTCCAGACGGGGTCACAATCGCTAAATCAATATGATATCTATGCGCTAATGCCCGTACCGCAGGGGTTGCTTTTACCCCAATACTACTCCCCGATACCGATTGCGCTGTCTCTTTTAACTTAGTCTCAGATGTATGCAACTCTCCCACCACAGATGTCGACACTTTAGCCTGTTCGATTTTGTCTTCTGCTTTACTCGCTAATGTCACGCCCTTTTCTGAGAACTCAACAAGCGGATCACCTGTATGAATAATATCACCGCTTTGCCCATACAGTTTCACTACAGTAGCGGACTCTGGACACGGGATCTCAACAATTGCCTTTGCTGTTTCCATCGATACCATTAACTGGTCTGCCGCTACCACATCACCGGGTTTTATAAACCATTCAACAATTTCAGCTTCGGGTAGCCCTTCCCCTAAATCAGGTAATTTGAATATATGCATCAGAACTCCATGACTTTATTAACGGTGGAAATAACTCTCTCAACGCTCGGCATATAATATTTTTCCATTTTAGCCAGAGGCATAATGGTGTCATAACCACTTACTCTCATGACGGGTGCCAATAACGTCATCAACCCTTCCTCTGCAATAATGGCCGCAATCTCTGATGCGACACCACCACTGCGCGCTGCTTCTGATATGATCACACAGCGACCCGTTTTTTCAATTGAACTTAATATTGTGCTTTTATCAATCGGTTTAATCGTAGCAAGATCGATAACTTCAGCAGATATATTGCGTTCTGCTAACTGATCCGCAGCCTGCAATGTTTCATATAACATCGCCCCCCAACTAATTAAAGTCACGTCTGAGCCTTCACGCAGAGTAAAACACACATCTAACGGTAGTGCTTTACCATTATTTTCGACGGATTCAGTTTGTAATCGATAAATACGCTTTGGCTCTAAAAACACCACAGGGTCGGGATCGCGGATAGCTGCAAGCAATAAACCATAAGCACGTGCAGGAGAAGATGGGATTACTACACGTATACCAGGAAGATGCGCAAAGATAGCTTCAGTACTTTCACTGTGATGCTCTGGCGCATGGATCCCACCGCCATAAGGCGCACGCAATACCATAGGACAAGTTAAGCGACCACGCGTACGATTGCGCATTCGCCCTGCATGACATAAAAACTGATCGAACGCGGCATAAATAAAGCCCATAAATTGAATTTCAACCACGGGTTTCATGCCTTGTACCGCTAAACCGATTGCCATACCGCTAATGAGTGATTCCGCTAACGGGGTATCAATAACGCGTTCACGACCAAACTCAGACTGTAGTCCTTCCGTCGCGCGAAACACACCGCCATTAGCACCGATATCCTCACCCAATAAGATGACATTTTTATCTTCTGCCATTGCATCAAACAAGGCGTTATTGACAGCATCAATGAGAGTCATGTCTTTCATTCTTCACCTCCCTGCGAACTTGAGTTTCTGACTTGTTCTAATTGGTCTAAATAATGGTCGGGCAAGGTTTCATACAAGTATTCAAACATCGCAATTGGCGACGCGGGCGGGATGGCAAGATAACGCGCCACAGCAGCACCAATTTCGTCACTGCACTCTTTTTCTAGCTGCTCTATGCCTGTGTGATCAATAATAAATTCATCTAATAGTAAACTGCGTAGCCGTGTCATGGGTTCTTTCAGCCAAGCCTCCCCGACGTTATCCTCATCACGATATCGAGACGCATCATCAGCGGTAGTATGGTCGGATAAGCGATAAGAAATAGTTTCAATCAAGTAAGGGCCTTTGCCTTTCCTCGCTCTGTCGATAGCCTCCTTAATTTTGATATAACAAGCAATAACATCATTACCATCAACTTGCTCGCAACTGATACCGCCTGCAATGGCTTTTTGCGCTAGCGTTTCACAACTCGATTGTTCATCCCGCGGCAGAGAGATGGCCCATTGATTATTGTTGATAATAAAGACAACGGGGAGCTGCCACACGCCTGCTGCATTAATCGATTCATAAAAATCACCTTTGGATGTTGCTCCGTCACCACAAACAACGACAGCAACACGCGGCTCTTTCCGTAACTTCATCGCATAGCTGATACCAATGGCATGACAACATTGACTCGCAATCGGTATGGTACAAGGCATATCCTCTCGTGGTCCCTGAAAATCCATACCGCGTTCATCCCCTCCCCAATACATCAAAATTTCTTCCGGTTTTACGCCACGGATAAGTACCGCGGCCGTTTCTCGGTATGCTTGAATAAACACATCTTCTTCACGCATCGCTTTACCAATTGCGGCGCCGACCGCTTCTTGACCAAGGCATGAGGCATAAGTACCAAGGCGCCCAGTACGTTGCAGCGCAATTGCTTTGCAATCAAAAGTACGGGTAAATAACATCCAACGGTAAAACTCAACAAGCAGTTCACTGCTTACTCCCGTGATAGAAAGCTGCTGCAATGAGTCTGATAACCAGCCTGTTTCATCAAGGTATTGGGTATAACCGACGCGGAATGTATTTTCAGCTTGAACAGTATTTTTATTCATAATTAGCTCCTGCGAATGGTTCCGTTAGTATCTTTTCAGCTAAACCATTAGCCACATCAACCGTCGAGCTATTTTGTTGCTCTGCTTGGGTAAATATATCCAGTAATGTGCCATATAACGCCGCTAATTTACGCTGTAACACATCGGGGTTATTTAAGTAGGATATCTGTAATACCCCTCCAGAATTAATGACATAATCAGGGGCATATAAGATCCCTTTTGCAGTCAACGCATCAATCATGCTGCGACTTTGTAATTGATTGTTTGCAGAACCGGCAATGATAGAGGCATTTAATCTAGCGATAGAATTAGTGTTAATTACTTGACCTAATGCGCACGGTGAAAAGACATCGCAATGAACAGCATAAAGTTCATCACCAGCCACAACATCTACGTCAAACTCATTAATAAGCCGCTGCGTTGCCTCTTTATTTGGATCAGCTACTGTTAATCTAGCCCCGTCATTATGCAGTAGCTTAGCGAGGGCATATCCCACATTGCCCACCCCTTGAATCGCAATATGAAGGCCAACAAGCGATTCCAGTTGTAACTTAAACTTCACAGCCGCTTTGATGCCGTAATAAACGCCTTTCGCCGTATGTGGAGATGGGTCGCCCGAAGCTAATCCAGCGGTAGTAGTACACATCACATGCTTGGTTTGGCTGGCGATAATATCCATATCATCTATTGTCGTACCACTGTCCATCGCCGTAATATAACGACCATTTAGACTTTCGACAAAGCGACCAAACGACGTAAATAACGCCTTACGATCCGTTAAATGTGCAGGTTTTATAATAACCGCTTTCCCCCCACCAAAAGGCAGTCGATTGATTGCTGTTTTATAGCTCATACCCGCCGCTAAGCAGCATACATCTTTAACTGCAGCTTGCGTTGAAGGGTAATTAACCATTCGACAGCCACCAATAGCAGGGCCTAATTGAATACTATGAATGGCGATGATTGCTTGTAATTGTGTTTCAGGGTCTCGCCAGAAGTGCACATCGCTGAATGGATATTGTTCAGCCATGTCAAATAGATCTGTCGACTCTATAAAGCTTGTCATGAACGATTCTCCAACCTTGGGTTATAGATACCCTGAAGACGCACAGTTATTACATTTAAGTCATTGGGTATGCAGGAGGTTACTCTATGGATAACTATAGACACGATACGCAACACTGCCCATTCACAAACCTGTTATCGTGACTAACACCACGTCAGCAGTGAGAGTCTGAAAAATGAGCTAAGGACATCTCAAGCAGCTAACGTGAGAAGTAGCGAGCATTGTTGAATAACTAAGATTTCACTGTGTTTTAGTTGAGCGTAAATTTAGCAGCGGAAGGTTTATCTATTTTGTAACTCACTTATGCCCCAAAGTGTGTTAGAACTTTTACTCTCTCACAATATGTTCATATCGATTTGCCATACATTTTATCATGCAAAATTTACCAACTAAGTTAATCCTACTTATGTGTAATGAAAAAGACTAGATAGGCTGATTTTATACAGTGTTATTGGTATTTCGGTGAACGCAGTCTCAATTTGTCAAAAGGCAGTCAGGTTTATCTTGTAGCCTAGAATTAATGTCAATATACTCAATTACATAGCTAGCCTCGTATATAACTTACTAAGACTAAATAAATAATTTACAGGATGGCTCGTTTTCCCATAAACATGTAATTAATAAATTTGAAGTATAATCTTATTCTTCAATTGATTAATCTACTTTATTGAGGTGAATGAATTTGGGAAATCGAGAGTCCTGTTAAGGAAGGAAACCTATGCTAAATTTGTTTAAAGTGGTTGTTATTACTAATCTATTAGTAGCTTTAACTGTGTTTGTTCTTTCTCAATACATTACGATTTTCAACTCAACAAGTTTGATGGATTTCCTATTTTTCATCGTAATTATTATATGGGGAGTTGCTAGGTTAACTTGGGAGGGTAGTAGCCAAAGTCGTAATTGGTCACAAGATCTTGCTGCGAATAAAACCAATAAAATGGTTTCAGGTCATGATTTTGAGTCTGACTTTCATGAACAAAAAAGACAGAACTATCAATTTGGTTTAGTTATGTTTATATCAGGAATACCTGCATTTCTAGGTAGTATTTTATTATTAGTTACTTCCTAGTTTTGAGGACAGTTTTAGTTCGGGTATAAAAGCAATCAACACGATACTTATTACACTCATCGTTTTTGGTTTAAAGTATAATTGGTTTGGTCATTAAGGCGATCGCACGTGTTATTGCGGCGTTAGCTTAAATCCGTAAAATTGATTCTGGAGCGAATAACATGGAACCTGAAAAACGTTTTTGCAAAGAATGTAATGAAGAGGTCGATCATATTGGGGTTATAGTAAAGCCTCAGAATAATTCCAATATGGGAAGAAAGGCAAAGGTCAAAGAGTTTATATCTGCACTTGTTGCTGGCTGGGGTGCTGGAGGCACTGCTGGGTTTATGGAACTAAGAGATTTGCATTTAATATGTACAAACTGTGGTCATAAAATAACTGAAAGATACCGTGGTGATCTAGATTATTAAATATTAAGCTAACAAGCTGTTAAACAAGGATAAAAAACAGTTGACCTTGCTCCTTCGTCGCTAATTTTAACCAACTATTTTTCCTGTTAACAGGGCGTTAACCTCAAGTTAGCGATACTTTTCCTAATGCTAATAAGCGTTGTTGGAGTTATCGCTATAACAAGGTTTTGTCCACGAACGAGTTAGCTAGCCTAGTTAACTCAAAATTGCCCCTAAATGCCTTAAGTAACTGCTCACCCAAAATATATTCATATCGTTATTCCATACATTAAATCATGAAAAATTGATCGGCTGAGTTGATTATATTTATGTATTTATGGATAAAGAAAATTGTTAGATAGGATTATTTTATACAGTGTTATTGGCATTTTGGTAAACTGAGTCTCGATTTGTCAAAAGGCAGTCAGGTTCATCTTGAATCATGAAACTAATGTCAATATAATCAATTGCATAGATAGTTTTATATATAGCTTACAAGACTAAATAAATAATTTACAGGACGACTCGTTTTCCCATAAACATGTAATTAATAAATTTGAAGTATAATCTTACTTTTCAATTAATCACCTTTTATTGAGGAATGTATGAATCGGCTTATTCTCAACTGCTGGTGAAGGCTCAATACCTTGCCTAGTTATTGAAAGTTATGCGGAACATGACGATATTTCGGAGCGACTCGACTCCCCAAATTGGGGATGCTCAGAAGTTTGGTCTGATTATGCCCAACTTGGGTTTTATGTGTTTGACTGGAATTTACATGGTGGCCCCTATAAAAGGGAACGTGAACCTACGAGTAATATGGACACTGAGTTAAAGAGAAAATTAATGGCAATGGCTAGTATTCCTTCGTTACCAGTAAAGTTCACGGAACTAAAGGAAATGGCAAATGTGTAGCTCAGCATGTAACAAGTCAAAGCACTCTGACTTGGTAATGCTGTCCCCTTTTTATTCCAAAAAGCCGCCAACTTCACCAAACCGGTGTTTGGGCGTTGGTACCTAGGAAAGTATGAAGCAAATATTCAACGGAATTGATGTAACTTTGATAAACGAGCCTCATTATTCGGTCAATTCGACAGATAATATTCGTTCATATGAAGTTGAACTCTGTAGAAATAAAAAATACCGACATTCTTCAGCACATGGTTTATTCGTTGGTGATATCAATAGCCCTGAATCATCAGTTATATTTTTAGGTGTTGGCGGTGCGACAGGAGTGCACGAATACTCTTTCACCATTAACGACGATATTTGTTATGTTGCTTCAGGTGACTCTGTCTATTCTCTTAAGCTTCCCACACTAGAACTTATTTGGGTTAAAAAAGTTGATTTTGGTACTTGCTTTGGTATTTTTTGGGTAAGTGAGTACGATTGTTTAATTTCTTGGGGTGAATTAGATATACGCCGATTAAAATCCAATGGAGACAAAATCTGGACGGTATCAGGCCCAGAAATTTTCACAGAGGGTTTTGAGTTTGCTGACGACAGCGTATTAGTTACGGATTTCGACGGTATTGCTCATAGAATATCTATTGAAACAGGTCTGTCGGTGCAAGTCGGAACATAACAAGAATTTAAAGTGAGAGTGCTAACAGTTTGCTTGGAGAGTAATGAGTAAGGAAGTTAAAGTTAAAGTTGAAATTGCAATATATAAGTTTACTGCAGCAGACCATAGATACTCAGTTCAGAGTAAACTTGGTATGCCTGATGGTATCAGAGGTTGTTTTGGCAAAAGGAAACTATTTTTGATATCCCAATATGGCCAAGTAGAGTTTCACTTCTCTCCTCAAGGCGCCCTTTTACTCATTTATAGTGAAAATGAGTTGGGTGAATTGGTGTTGAGTGAAAAGTTTGAATAGCGAGCTTAAGCATTTAACAAACCAGTCCATCGGACTCGGTAAACGCAGAGAGTCGCAGCCAGCACTGAAATTCCAGTGCTAGAAAGGACTCTCTGCGAATGGCAAAACCTTCAACCAGTGAACTGACTGGTAAGGCAGCCTATTAATGAGTTCGGATTAGATTTCTATTATCTGATCACAGCTACTATTACCAATATATTCCCAGTCCTGACTGCTGCTTTGATCTGTTGGGAAGTACCCATACTTTTCTTTATTCAGGCGGAAGTAGTCATTGGTTTTCGTGTAAGGGTTGCGATAATAATAGACATCGCCAACATTGCCACTCTGGGAGTCACCATCCCACGAGTGGATATTACAGAACCCTGCTGCCTTGCCTGTATCATAGATGTTAGTGCTGAACGTGAACGTACGATTTTTACCTCCCCTCTCTGACGAATTTGAAGACAAGAACAACGTATTGCTCTTGGTCTTGGCTGATAATACCCGATCGTCGTACTCATTCTTCAACAGGTCATCGTTCCAATCCCACTGCTGCGTCAGAGATGGCGTACATTGGCTAACCCTGCTCAGGTCGTCGCCGTCCAGACACTGCGAAATATCATCGACTGACACATAGCGTCCCAGTTCATCGTAGATAAAGGACTGTTTAGTATCCTTACGATCACAGCCTACAAGCGCAATAGTGCCGTTATTACTGTGATCAACAGAGATACATTTATTTTTAAACGCACCCATTTGCAAATTCACCGGATTGCCACCTAGGAAGATTGCATGATCCCAATTCACTTTAAAGGTGCGCTCTACATTCACACGCTTCGGGGTAAAATCACTTCCCTGAAAAGTTCTCCAAGCACCAATACCAATGAAATGTCGATAAATACCCATACGGATTGGGCTAAAGTTGACTGACGTATCGATGGTGAAACTGGTTTTGCCTGTCTCATCAGAGTTAGCTGCATAGAACACCTCCATCTGAGGGGTGAAATTGCTGTAGCCAATTGGCTTGATCAGAGACTTGTTAATGATGTCACTAGGAACATTGGAGGTCAACTCCTGGGTGTGTTGGGTTCGAAGGTCGTTTGCTGATTTATATTCTTCTCTCTGCCATGTGGTGACAAATGTGCGATCATTGGGGGTGGATAATTTAATGGCGTAATCCGTTGTTTTATACGAGAACCATTTTTGTGAAGAGTAAGAAGCATTAGCTTCCAATTTGGCTTTCGGTCCATCTTTACTCACTTCAACACCAGTAGTTCCACCAATGGTGAAGCCTTCAACCTCTCGGTGTTCATAATTACTCTGAACATTGTCCGTTGGGTATTTATAAATAACCCTTGCCTTACCGTTCGACGAAGAGACACCGACCTTATAGTCAAGGGCAATAGCATCATAGGTGTACTGTCCTACCCAGCCATCAAAAGTACTACCGTTGCCAGGTTTAAACCGTAACGTTCGGTCAATGCTGTCATTCAGATGTATACCACTCCCCCGGGATTCCCCAGCCAGCGTCACACGTACCAGTTTTTTATCAGGCGCAGTCTGACTGCCGAATTTGACAGGGAGTGAACGCAAGAGATCCACTTTATAAATTAGAGATATGTTGGGAGTATCGCAATAAACCGATTTTTCTGATGAACCCCATAATTGCCCCGAACTAAAACTGCACTCCCCATCAGATATAGGACGGTTAGCTGACACATAGAAAGAAAGCGCCGGTGAGCCTTGTGACTTTTGAATGGCCTGCGGTGAGCCTTGTCGCTTTTGAATGGTCAGCGGTGCAGGTAAGGTTGTGATATTTGCTGTTTCCAGGGCACTGACATTAGGGTCTTCTGGGCTGCTGACTGGAGTATAGAGGAGTGAACCTTTGAATGCGGAAATAACAAGGAAGTCTTGCTCAAAGGAAATACCAGTAATTTTACTGACTTTATCGAGCGCACGTTGTTTCTGTTCAGGGCTGGTTAACGATGAAAAATCTAACAGGTACTTATTTTTATTACCGACAACCTCCTGTTCAATCTCCTGTAAGGTCAGTTTTTGTAACTCACCGCCTTCCTTTAAAAGCGAAGCTGCATTGAAATATACAACATTCTGGCTGTTAGTTAACTGTTTAACAATATTGACTGCACCATCCGTCATATTGTTTGTGACTTCAAAGGGTTGGCTTAATACAGCCGAAGATGCCAGCAGCAGTGTACTGAGCATAAATATGTTTTTTTTCATTTTATTTTTTCCTACTTATTGACCTAATATCAGATAATTAACAACCCTTGCAGATCAAATACTGGATGATTACAGCATTTATCAAGCAAATATCGGATGATTAACAACCAAGGGTATATATCCTGCAGAGCTTTCACCCTAAATACAAGTGATTATCATTATCGTTACACTTAGATACAAATAGTTGAAAGATATTACAAGTCGGACTGACCTTACCCGATTTTCGTAAATCAACGGCCTACTTCATACCTAATGTCCGACGAACTTTGGGCAAAGAGCGAGGTTGATATACCTGATGTTTGCGTTTGGCATGTGATCGCCACAGTCCATCCATTGACGTAGTGTTTCAATGCCCACAGAAATAACATGTAGCTCTGTGAGTTTTTCGTGTGCGAGAGTTGGACCAAAATCGAGATAATGGATTTGCACTAGCTCTAGAACGTGTTGCTTGAATTTATAAGAATGGTGATGGTTACTGAGCTTGCCACGTCTATGTGAAATCAAACCTTCAGTACCATGTTTTAAATATTGCTTCGTCAGTCGATATACTTGTCGTGGACTGAAGTTAAGAAGCGCGGCAGCATCGACGCCAGAGATACGTTTATCAATAACATTTTTGATGGTGTTAATTCAGTATATTTCAATATCAGCCATAGTGAGTAACATGGCACAACTCGATACTTGGATTAGTAACGACCAAGTATACCAAAATGTGACATTACTATATTGCACTTACAATTTAAAAACCGATCACTCCGTATAACACACGTTAAGGTTAATTGGTTATAGTATCAGTTAGATACCATCACTTACCCTACAAAAGCTAATGACTATCGGCTAGTAAAATAACTCTGACGCAGTTATGCCCACAAACAGGCCGGCTCACCTAGCTAACTCAAAATTGCCCCAAAGTGAGTTAGTGCAACTACTCATGGATATTTTATTATGCATCAGTTTTGTGAATGAATTGAAAACAAGTCCTGTGTTAGTTAGCCAAACTAAGGCTTTAATCGACTGGTTCGTATGTTTGTCCTTACGTTAAAACAGGGTTTGTATACAGGAGTAATACAATGTAGTTTTTTAACATGGGTAATAAACTGTTATGCATATGCACTACTTGTTACAAGGTGTATGATTTAACCCAGTTTGTTTGATAACGAGATAATGAAATGAAATTAGATGCAATACTGTGGGATTATGACGGAACTCTAGTTAATTCAGTACCCAAGAATATGGATATCACAAAAGCTATTCTATCTATCGTTGTTCCACATTTAACGGGTGACAATTTACCGAAGTATTTGCTGAGCGAAGATCTTTACCATGAAGCTAATCACGGTGCTAAAAACTGGCAAGATCTCTATGTAGATTACTATGGTTTATCTCATGATGAAATGATTCGAGCTGGGAGTATGTGGGCAGAGCATCAAGATAAAAATCAAACTGAGGTTACGCTTTTTGATGGTATTAAAGATGTTGTAGAGCGGTTTTCACAACTTCATCATGGTATTTGCTCTCAGAATTCACAAAATAATATTCGTCGTGTACTTAGACATAATGGAATAGATACTCCATTTAAAGCGATTGTTGGTTACGGTGACGTATCAAATGGTAAGCAAAAGCCTCATCCATTTGGAGGCATAAAATGCGTTGAATCAATTTTTGGTAATACAAATAGCCAATTGTTGATGTACAATGGTGACCATGAAGCAGACACTAAATTTGCAGTCAGCGCTTGGAGATAATGCCAAGGTAATTTCTATAGCTGCGGCATATAGTCGTTCAGAGCCTGAACGTTGGGAAGTTAAGCCTGATTACATTGCAAACAATGTTGAAGACCTCCTTTCTATCATCGGAAAATATGCATAGTATTTAAATAAAATACATCGAAACGATTTTTACACTCGGTATTTTCAGCTTTCCTTGCCGAGTGTTTATTATTCTAAGCGTTCAAATTCAGGCATGGTCTGCATAGTAACAAATGTTATCTGAGTACTAATTGCAACTTAACCTGACTTTTCTGTAATGCGAACAGTATGCTTTGAAGCTTAAGCCCTAAGCCATTTTTGTCCACGAACGAGTTAGCTAGCCTAGCTAACTCAAAAATTGCCCCTTTTTGGCTCAGAGTAACTGCTCACCCACAATATACTCATATCGACTTTCTATACATTTTATCATGCAAAATTTACCAACTGAGTTGATCATATTTATGCATAGTGAAAACGGTTAGATTGGATGATTTTATACAGTGTTATTGGCATTTTTCTGAAAGCAGTCTCGAATTGCCAAAAGGCCGTCAAGTTTATCTTGCAGCCTAAAATTAATATTAATATACTCAATTACATAGCAATTTTTGTATATAACTTATAAGACTAAATAATTTACAGGTTGACTCGTTTTCCAATAAAAATGTAATTAATAAAATTGAAATATAATCTAATTTTTCAATTGATTAATCTACTTTCATTGAGGTGAATTAATTTGGTAAGTCGAGGATCCAGTTATACAAACACCAAGAGGAAATTGTGCATAAATCGACGAAAATCACGCTAGTCTTATTGACTTTGACTGTTCCAAGCATGGCATATGCTAATGCAGGTGTGCCAATGTTATTTTTAGCAATGCCAGCATTTTTGCTTTCGCTAGTACCAATCATCACTATTGAATCATTGTATATATCAAAGAGTTTGGAGCTGTCGATTGGTCAATCTTTGAAAACGGTAAGCATCTCTAATTTGGCTTCAACCATTATAGGTATTCCTATTACTTGGTTACTACTCGTCATAGTCCAAATGGTGACAGGCGGTGGTAGTGCCTACGGCATTGATTCAGTCATGGGTAAAGTGTTAGCCGTTACTTGGCAAGCACCTTGGCTGATACCATACGAGAAAGACTTAAGTTGGATGATACCTGTCGCGGGATTAGTATTGTTGCTTCCCTTCTTCTTTGTTTCATGGTGGTCAGAGTATTTTGTGTCAAAGAGCATCAATAAATCGCTACCTCCTCTCAGTATTAAGAATAAAGTACGTAACGCAAACCTAATTACTTATTCTTTGCTCGCAGCTTGGCCCATAGGCTTCTGGGTACTCGGCAATGCAGCGAAATAGGCATTTAACAAACGCGCTAATTAGGACGCCGCACCAATTACGCGAGCATTATGCAACGGTCGACCAAATATAGAATTCTAACTATAACACTTCCTCTTTTACTTTCTCTCTTACCTATTGCTGCATACTTTGGGGCGATTAAGACTGAGTTTGATTTGTCGTTTTGAATGGCGAATTGGCTTAGCTCATTTTTCTGGGGGTACATTATTGGTGATATTCGCCACTTTAGCCGATTTAGGTTATGCCTTGGTATTTCACTTTACTAACCGCTTATGGTGCGCAGTACTTGCTCATTTACTCTTTAATTTCGTGCATCTTATCTTCTTTACTTATCCTGTTTTAGCAAGATAATTAGGCGCATATCTATATATCATCTATAAAAATACGATTTTTTAAATCGTATGGAACTGTACATACAAGGGCTGTAATGCAAATAAACAAGAAGCGAGTATTGAAACTATTAATCCCTTTTTGTGATCGGAAAAATGGAGCGTTTTACTATTAAGTTTGGAGAAAATCATAGGTTATCAAATTCAGCTGGTTAGAGAATGAGAGTAAGATCTAGGATAATACCAGGGCATGCCGCTGAAGTTTTATATATTAAATAAAAAGATTCAGATGAGTCAGATAAGCTTAATATTAATGAATTGATTAAATTATAAACTGATTAAGCACGAATAAATGAAACATACGCCCTTCGGGCTTTTAATGATACGATAAAACTGTTCTACTTGTCACCAATCTAATTAAAATCTAATTTTGACAATGTGTACACAAAGGTTTACATTACGATAAACCATGCGTACGACTCGCAAAATTAACCACTAACTCGGCAAGAAATACGTTGGAATAAAAATGGCAACAGGTTCAAGAGCACAATTTTCGTCTCGATTCGGCTTCATCATGGCAGCAGCAGGTTCTGCAGTCGGTGTCGGTAATATTTGGGGTTTCCCTACACAAGCTGCGAGTAACGGCGGGGCTGTATTTTTACTTGTTTACTTATTGATGGTGTTTATTCTAGCTTACCCATTACTAGTGGCCGAACTAACAATCGGTCGTCACGGTCAAGCGAATCCAATTAAATCAATTCAATCTATTTGGCCAAAACAAAAAATGGCTGCTGCAGGTTTAGGTATTGCAGGTATGGTTGCCGTATCGATGATTTTAAGCTTTTACGCAATTGTTGCGGGTTGGTTATTAGGTTCGTTATTGTCTCCACTGTTTACACTTATCGGTCTTGATGCAGCAGCTGAATGGGTAGATTCGTTTGGTACAGAACGTAACTTGGTGATGATGGTTATCTTTATGCTCATGACGATCAATGTTGTTAAAAGCGGCGTTACTGATGGTATCGAACGCTGGTCTTCACGTTTAATGCCATTACTCTTCATCTTATTTGGTTTGCTGACGGCTTATATCTTAACACTCGATGGCGCGAGTGAAGGTCTTGAAATGTACCTTGTTCCTGACTTCTCACACCTAAGTTCAGACTTAGTGATCAGTGCGATGGGTCAAGCGTTCTTCTCATTATCGTTAGGCGTATGTGCAATGATGGTATATGGCTCATATTTAAGTAAAGATACCAATATTCCAAAAACAGCCGTGCAAGTCGCACTACTCGATACTGGTGTTGCATTTGGTGCGGGTCTACTGATTTTACCAGCAATGTTCGTGGCACAGAAAAATGGCGTTGAAATTTATGACGCTGCTGGCGCCTTACTTAGCTCAGATACGTTAGTGTTTAATGTATTACCTGCTATGTTTGATACCATGGGCACCATGGGTATTGTCATCAGCATTTTGTTCTTTGTATTAATGCTTATTGCCGCCCTAACTTCATCTATCGCAATGTTAGAAGTACCAGTATCTTGTGCTACCGAAGAATTAAATAAAGAACGCTCTACAGTTGTTTGGTGGATTGGCGGTATTATTACGTTGATTTCAACAGTGATCATCTTTAACTTTGGCGATTTGTTTGGCTTAGTTATCACAGCAACAACCGTTTATGCGCAACCTATTCTTTCGCTAATTTTCGCATTATTAGTGGGTTGGATATGGCGTCGTGATCAATTACTTACCGAAATTAAACAAGGTAATACAGAGATCGAAGATGGTTTATTTTGGAAAATATGGCCTTGGTACGTACGTGTAGTTTGCCCTGCACTCATCGTTCTCGTACTAGCGTCTTAATCATTATTAACTTCTGACTTAATACGTAAAAAGACACTAAAAAGGCGGCGACTTCCTATTGTAATAATAGTGACATGGCCGCCTTTTTTATATCATTTATTGACTCGATTAACACATTATAGCTCGTGTAGAACCAACTCTTTATAACCAATCAAACCTAGAATATCTTCATTTTCAATCACAGGTACGTGAGATAAACCAAAACGCTCAAATAACCGAGCACAGTAACGAATATCCATTTGCGGCGGTACAGATACGATCGGTTTTGCCATCACTTCATAAATATTAACACGATCGGGTGAACGGTCTTTGGCTAATACTTGCTTGGCTATGTCTGATAATACCAAGATACCGTAAGCATCATGTTGGTCACGTTTGTTCACAATGATCACCTTGATATCATTATTTTTCATCGCATCAATCGCTTCACGAATTGTCTGCATACCGTCCATACAAATATAATCTTGCGTCATCACAGCATTGGCTTTAATTAAATTTTTGGTCACAGTTCACTCTCCACAACTTTAGTTAATTGACTAATTTGATGATTAACACCAACCGCATCTTCCACGTCAATTTGTACCGCAATACCCGAACCCGGCTTTTCATCAAACTGGCCGACTTTATTAATTTCTTCTAAGATATGTCGACTTAAATGCTCTTCAACAATAAACAATAAAACATCACGCTGCGTTTCTAGCGTCAAACCAAAGAAAGTTTTTGATTGCTTTAAGCCTTCACCTCTCGCGTTATTAATAATAGTGGCACCTGTTGCACCAGCACTGCGCGCAGCATCCATGATCCCATCCGTAAGACCGGCCTCGACAAAGGCGACAATTAATTTAAAATGCATTTTTTTCTCCAACAATTCATAATTTTTAACTGTATTGACTCATCAACATTCACTAATTAGTTAGTAGCAGCTTTTTTGTCACGAGTACTGATCCACTGCGATATTTGTGCATACGCCATCACCGACATGATCGGAAATAGACTTGCAAAGGCAATAAGACCAAAACCATCAATGATAGGATTACGTCCTGGTACTGTTTCTGCTAATCCTAATCCGAGTGCTGCAACGAGTGGCACGGTTACCGTCGACGTTGTTACACCACCTGAATCGTAAGCTAGTGGGATAATTAACTTTGGCGCGACAAGAGTTTGTGAAACAACCACCACATAACCCGCCATGATGTACCAATGAATCGGGTCACCAACAACAATACGATAGCAACCAAGCGAGATACCAATCGCGACACCTAGCGCAACGGATAAACGTAACCCCCAAATGCCGATCGCACCACCCGATACTTCATTGGCTTTGATCGCCACAGCAATCAAAGACGGTTCCGCGATCGTCGTTGCAAAACCGATTAAAAATGCGAACAGGTATACCCAATAATAATCAGTCCAAACCAGTTCACGTATATTTTCAGTCACGACTTCTATATTGTTAACACTGGCAAGAAACGTAGGGTCTGTTAATTGTTGTGCCATCAAACGACCAAGTGGGAACAATGCCCACTCTAAGCCAATCAAAAACAGTGACAAACCAAGTAATACCCACAAAAAACCCATTAATACTCGGCCTAAATTAGGTAAAGGTTTACGAATAACGGCAAACTGGAAACCAAATAATATCGCAGCAATAGGCAAAACATCATGGAACGTTGTCATGATTGTCAAGCCGATTTGATTTAACATATCAATAAAGGTCATAGCATCACCATTCCATAAGCCATTACAAAAATCATCGGATTAAGCGACGCTAACGCGATAAGACCAAAGCCATCAATCATCGGGTTCCGGCCTTTAATAGAAGAAGCAAGTCCCACGCCGAGCGCAGTTACGAGCGGTACCGTAATCGTTGACGTCGTTACACCGCCCGAATCATAAGCAATACCAATGATTTCAGCTGGCGCAAACATGGTCATGATCACCACCAGTATATAACCACCAATAATGAACCACTGTAATGGCCAGCCTTTGATAATACGCAACACACCAATTGCAATCGCAATACCGACACTCAAGGCCACACTCATTCTTAAACCTTGTGCATATTCATCCATTGCGGCTTGTGTTGACCCGATTAGATCACCACTCGCGGCCACCCTCGCCGCCTCTGCTGCAACAGCAATTAATGCAGGTTCTGCCACAGTCGTACCAAAACCAAGGCAAAATGCAAAAATTAACAACCAACCGACACTGCCCTTACGCGCAAACGCGTGAGCCATAGATTCGCCAATGGGAAATAAGCCTTGTTCAAGGCCATGGATAAAGAAGGTTAATCCTAATAATACGAACAGAACACCAATAAGCAGTTGGCCGACATTCGGTAAAGGTTGCTGAATAACAACTAACTGGAAAAATAGGATGACAAGAATGATAGGAGCAAGATCCCTGATACTCCCTAACATAAATTTAAACAGGGTTTTAAACGTGTTAACCAACATAGCCTCCTTGATTAGATTAATTAATCGGGATACTAACGTACTGGAAAACTAAAAAACTGATCTAAATCAACAAGTTCAAAAATAACCCTATAGTGGTGGTTTTAACGTTAGCGAAACCTTTCGGCAACCAAGTGTTAACAGTAAAAATGGGGGGGAGTTTATTCATATATTTAATCATCAAACCGTACCGCTGTATAAATTAATTCAAGCTCTTCGATACTACACATTTGCCAGTTATCAGGTAGTTCGTTACCCAAACAGTGCTCTAGCTCTACAGATAAATATACAAATGACAGAGAGTCTGCATTTAAATCATTAAAATTATCACTTAACGCTAATTCTTTTAATCCTAAAGCAACCCGAAATAAACAAGAGATACTGTCCCATTCTTTTGTATCCAATTCTAGAATCGCCGCGATGGTATTAAGCGAGCGTTGTAGAAAACCGACTGTGTACTTCTTGTAAGCCTGCTGCTTGATCGTGCGTAAATCATATTTACCACTTTCGAGTAGTGGAAGCGATTGAAACGTAGAAATCATAAATTTATCACGCGGCAATGCATAAGTATCACTTAAGCGAGTAATCAGCGCTTGACTCTCAGCACCATTCAGAACTTTATCTTGCCCACTTTGAGCGTTTTCTAACGCAATAATTATTTTTTCATCATTCCCGGTCACTGCACTGTGCGGATACCGCTTTTTAACAAAGCTTTGGACATCATCAAGATTAATACGTAGCCCAAACAACTTAACAAAGCGCTTAGTCCGACCAATAAGATAAAAAAGGCCGTGCTGTGTTCGACAAGCAATATCTCCCGTAAACAGCATCGGCGGGGTTGCATCAATAGCTAAATCATCAATCGACCTAGCATAACCCATCATCACATTTTCACCCCGATAAACCAGCTCCCCTGGTGTATCTAGCGCATTGATATTTTGCCCATCATCATCAACAATAAACAATTCCCCCTGCGGAATAGAACGGCCAATAGAACCAGGGAAATCCACCGTTAAATCGGGGGGAAGATACGATATTCTTGGTGACGCTTCTGTTTGCCCATACATGACAAAAAATTCAATACCATTTGCCTGCGCTTGCAAAGCATATTCCTTAACTAAAAAATCCTCTAACTTACCACCAGCCTGAGTAACATAACGTAAACTTGGATAACAACTAAAATCAAAATTGGTTTTTAATAAAACTTCAAATGTATAGGGAACGCCCGCAAAACTAGTCGCAGAATAAGCGACTAAATCATCCCAAAACTCCGTATCCAATACACCTTTCTGACTAAACACAGTGCATGCGCCAACTTGTAGATGTGTATGTAGAATTGATAAACCATAAGAGTAATGTAACTTTAAGTGCGCTAACGCAATATCCGCTTCATTTAAATGAAGATATTCGACAATAGATTCGGCATTTGACTGCAAATTTTTCGAACTTAACTTAACAAACTTAGGCGTACCTGTGGTACCAGAAGTAGATAACAACAAGGTTAAATCAGTATGTAAAAGATAAACAAGGTGTGAATGATGATGGATATGCCCAGAGGCATCAATAAGTAGGTTCGGTTGGTAATAATTGATGAGTTGCGCAGACTTTTCACTTTCAAAATCATCTGCGAGATAGATAACTTTATTACTCCTTAAACATGCTAAATAACAAATCACCGATTTAATCGTATTTCTTGATTCTATAAACACCAACTCTTTATGGAAACCAAGTTTCTTCGCTAAAATATCAACTTGCTCATCAATCTCGCAATAAGTAATTTGTTCACCACTTTTAGCATCAATCAACGCAATGTTATTTTTGAATCGTCGTAAATCATTAAAAAACATAGCGCCCCCTTTCGATTTACGTACATGACAACGAATAAACGACATCAGTATTAGTCATAACCGCAGGGCTACAAACCAACAAATATTTTTGATTTTTCCTTTAAAATCAGTTTAATAATAACAAAAGACAATAACGACAATATGATTGTGATTGAGAAACTGACCGATGCTGCAATGATTCCGCTCACCTCGGTATTAAAGTAGTGTTTATACAAAATTCTAATCACACCAATAAAATAGCCATGCACAAAAAACAGGTAAAAACTTAAGTGAGCAAACATATTTAACCACCTATTCTTTTTCGATAGATGGCGCTTAGAGCAAGCAATCAAAATGACAGACAAGCTCATCTTCCACAGTAAATCAACCGACGAACTAAACGCAGATAACCATGAACTAGAAAGATAAATAACGATATAACCGACTAAAATATATCCGCTATATTCTACCAGTACTTCATAAATACGCGGTCGCTGCCAAAGCACCATACCCAGTAAATAAGCAGGTAAAAAATACACGCTCCATATCATGTTATTCTCACTAAAATACGGTCGACCAAACCATAAAGCTGGTACTAATGAAACAATAAAAAACGCCTCTAACAAACACTTACTTTTAATATAAATAATAACCGGACTCAGAAGGTAAAATGGAATAATCATCGGGATAAACCATAACGTAACAAGGTGTGAGCCCGAAGCCATCAAATACAAATATTGGTAGACTAAACTTAAGCTATGAAACCAGTCCATATCAATCCAAAAATGAGTATTTTTCAGACCAGTCATATAAATTAAGATAGCGGGAAGTGAGACGAAAAAATAAGGGACAATGATTACCTTAAATTTATGTTTTAGGAATTTAAGATAATCAAAGTTGGCTGATAAAGCTGAAAATAAATAGCCTGCAACAACAACAAATAATATTGTCGAGTTTTCGAGTAACAAACCAATGCCGAACAATATCGCAGAGTCATCATTATTGATCGTGCCAATTGCATGAATCAAAATAATGAGTAGAATAGCAATTCCTCTGTAATTATTGATAAATTGCATTATTGGCCCTTATTCCACCAGCAAGTAACTTACTGGTTTTTAATTATAGCCAATATGGTATAAACAGCAAAAGTGGAAATTGTACGAATTTAACCTTGTTTACTCATCGCTAATTTAACACCGAAAAACAGAAACAAGCCGCCAGTGAACTTCGTTAAATAAGTTGTTAAGCGCTGGTTATGTTTAACTTTACCGCTAATCGACGATGATGACCAAGCTAAAATATGACACCAGATCATCGCGTTAATATTAAAAATAACGCCAAGAAAAATAAATGACAGGGCTTTGTTTGGGTAATCCATAGCAATAAATTGTGGGACAAAAGCTAAGAAAAACAAGGCAACTTTAGGATTTAACACATTGGTCAAAAAACCTTGAAAGAAGATATTTGATAATGATGTATTTCTATTTTCAGCACTAGCTTCAATATCAACATTAGCCGCTTTACTCTTTGATAACAGCATACTGAAACCAATATATAGTAAATAAATACAACCAATTACTTTAACAACCGTAAATGCCATCGCCGATGTGGCTAAAATAGCCGACAGACCAAACGCAGCTGCAAGAATATGTACCAAGGTGCCAGCACCAATACCGAACGCACCGACAGAACCTGCACGAAAACCTTGACCTGCACTACGGCCAATAACATATAAAGAATCAGGACCGGGGATCAAGTTTAACATGATGCCTGATACTACAAATAACCACAGTTCTGTTACTCCGAACATACTACAACTCCCTCTTTATTATCGACTATCAATTGTAGCACGTGACGAGATTTACTGGTTACTCAATTCGCATTTCACATTAAGCTCCTTACAAATTCTAAATGCACCCTCTAGAACACTACTGACGCCATTATTATCACTCGCATCGGCACTGATTGTCAGCTGAGAAATATGACTATTAATTTTCGCGATTTTAATAGTAGCAGCGGTATCAGCCTGGCGAATATCTAACAGCATTGCAGAATCGTCCTGATTCTCAATTTCTACGTCAGGGTTACTATTCAAAATATTAAGAGCAGCATTATAAACGTTATTCGCAGATGCTTTAATATCGACAGTTGCGACTTCATGGTTTTGACTCTTGTAATACATAACAGCACCTACAGTCGCTACACCAAGACCCGCACAACCAGAGAGTAATGTCATAAAAAATAAAATAATGAGATTTTTTCTCATAGTAAAGACCTTTTAATTTGCTTGTATTAATTTGAATGTATTAATAAAACGCTCCATTCCCTCAAAAAGTCAACGATACTTATAAGTGTCGTCAACTGCTTGAAGAAACAGAGCTATGTTACCTAAGTTTAGACTTAAATGAATGAGTCCGTATTAGAAAGAGTAACGAGCACCCAACATAAATTCATCAGCATTCGTGCCACCTGAAGCTGAAGTGTCCTTGCTTAATGCAACTTTGTAGCCAGTATATAGCGCTAAATCACCAATATAACGACCATACTCAAATGCGATAAAGTTAACATCTAATAAATGGCGTTTATCGTCAGCACTTAAATAGTTATATGAAACACTTACCTTGTTTTGACCGAAGTCATAAGATGCAAATGCATCAACGGCATCGAAGTCAGCATCATATATAGTACCTTGTTGTACTAAGCCTGAAAGTAAAAAACTATCTTTAGTATAACGAGCACCAAGCATGTATACATCTGATGAGGATTTGTTATACCACATCGTTTCTGTTTTCGCATAGCCTGCGCTAACTTCAATGTCCTGGCGTAATTGATAAGCAAGCATCACGCCACCACCACTTGCACTTCCTTTTAGGTTAGCTGATGCATTAAATTTAAAATCACCTTTGGTCAGACTATAAAGAATTGTATCTTCAGCCCTATCATCACTTGCTACAATGCCAGTATTTGTATAACCACTAAAGATTTCAGCCATGTCGGTAAAATCTGTTAGATATGTAACAGCATTATCTTGCGTACCGTATGTTAGAGTTCCAAAAGCAGTCTCTGCACCAACGTATGCATAACGTGTATAATCGCGAATATTATCAGATGAAGACTGTGTTCCTGTAGCCTCAAATTCCAATTTACCAACCGCCTTGATAGCGCCATTAATTTGGTATTTACCTTGAGCATTTAAACGAACACGTAAATTATCTTCATAAGAACTATCAACAAGCCCTCCCCAGCCTTCAACACGGCCACCAAAAGAAAAATCATCGGTGCCTATCGTGTCAGCAAGAGCTGACGTAGATACAAGTGTTGCCAATGTGAAAGATAGTGCTTTATTTATGTTGTTCATGAACAATCCCATTATTAGTTAAGTCGATACTTAAATTGATAGTAAAGTGATAAATAGTTAAGACGGTAGTGAGGCTGATGGCTAAATATTTTTTAAATAGCGTATCAACCAAGCACTATATGCCTTTGAAAACGTGAAGATAATCAATATGAGCTATCGATTCAAGAGTGTTTACTCTTCATGACCATAATTTACTCTGTTTACCATTTGTACATAAACCCATCAAACAAAAATCGACATTTTCGGTTCAGAAAACTACAACACCAGCGTTTATGTAATACATGATCAGTTTGAAGCAATGTCACGAGCAGACCGCATCATAGTATTGAGTTAATTAGCGCAAACAAGCCAAGAATTCGTTAATTAAACCTGCAATAAAAAAAAAGGCACACTTCAACAAAACGTTAAAATGTGCCTTTCTATTTTTGATATTTTTACTTACTGAATGATTACAGCATCCAGTAATACAATCTTACAAGCTAATGAAGATACCCGCTAATGCAGCACTCATTAAGTTAGCAAGTGTTGCAGCTAATACCGCTTTAAAACCTAAGCTTGCAACGTCTGAACGACGCTCAGGCGCCATCACACCGATAGAACCGATTTGAATTGCGATAGAACCAATGTTAGCAAAACCACACAATGCAAACGTAATAATAACTTGGCTGTGCTCAGAAATAGTCTCTTTAACGGCAGCGAAGTCCATGAAAGCAACAAACTCATTTAGAATCATTTTTTGACCAATGAATGAACCTGCTACAAGCATTTCATGTTCAGGTACACCAATCATAAATGCGAGTGGAGCGAAGATATAACCCAGCACACTTTGTAACGTTAGGTTTTCAATATTGACCCAGTTACCTACCATTTCTAAACCAGCATTGACCATTGCAATCACACTCACAAATGCAATTAACATAGTACCGATTGCCACAGCAACCTTCATACCATTCATCGCACCCGCTGCTAATGCATCAATCGCATTACTGTGTTCGCTTTTTGCCATTACAACATCAGCGTCTTCCGTTACAGTTTCTTGCTCTGGCACTAATAACTTAGCCATCAATAAACTGCCCGGTGCCGCCATAAAGCTTGCTGCGATAAGGTATTTAAGCTCAACACCTAAACCTGCATAACCACCAAGTACACTACCCGCAACCGATGCCATCCCACCCGTCATTACAGCGAATAATTCTGAACGTGTCATTTTTGGTAAAAACGGTTTTACCAGTAATGGAGACTCACCTTGAGAAAGGAAAATGTTACCCGTGGCAGCTAATGATTCAACACGACTTGTACCAAGAAACTTCTGGATACCACCGCCAATCACTTTAATTACCCACTGCATTACACCAATGTAATAAAGTAATGAAATAAGCGCACTAATAAAAATAACTAAAGGCAATACGCGGATCGCAAAGATAAAACCTTCCGTCGCTAAATCACCGAATAGGAATTGGATGCCGACATCAGCAAAACCAAGGACACTCGCCACACCACTGCTCATTGCACCAAGCATTGACTGGCCAATAGAAGAGTAAAGTACAAGTGCAGCAAAACCAGCTTGTAGAAATAATGCTCCACCAACGGTACGCCATTTGATCGCTTTGCGATTTTCAGAAAGTGCACAAGCACATAAAATAAGTACTACTATACCGACTAAGCTAATTAACAACTGCATAATTTCATTCTGCTCATAAAAATAGATGTATAAAAAATGAAGGTGTTGTACCGATTGTAATAAAATTTAGATGGCAGTAAACGCAGGAAAAATTAACACCCAGTGGGATTAACTTAGACCTGATTAATAATCAGTATTTTATTGCAATAGGTATTACGTGCATTGGTATATGAGGTGAGGAAAAATAGTATTTTCTAAAAAATAATCTAGTCAGTCCGCCCAATAACAACATACGAGTCACCTTGATAGCAAGCTACAGTCACGCTGGTCCAAATTCCTTGGGTCGCTCACATTTCCTTGATGACGGCTTGTAACTAAGGTGGCTAAACTCGATGGTTCTGGCCGGAACGGAATTATATAGAGATTGAAGTCACATTAACAATCTTATTTAACATTAATTCAAAAATACAAATTAGCGCTCAAAATTCAAACTAACAACATAAATTTTAAACTTTAATTACATCCCACCGAGCAGTATACAAATTGGCAACCCCACTCGTTAACTACCATACTCAAATTAATGAAAGACAAGATTAATTACCGAAACCTTAATGACGTGAGTGGACATAATCCTTCACTTAATCATCTAAATAGGGACGCAGATGGCCAACTCCTACACATCTCTCAACTTTGCGCTTGGCGAAACCATCGAACTGCTGCGTGAAAGCGTAACAGCGTTTGCAAATGATGAAATAGCCCCACGCGCTGCACAAATAGATCAAGATAACCTGTTTCCAGCGGATATGTGGCAAAAGCTTGGTGACATGGGATTATTGGGTATCACTATTAGCGAAGAATACGGTGGTGTCGATATGAGTTATCTTGCTCATGTCATCGCGATGCAGGAAATAAGCCGTGCATCAGCGTCGGTAGGATTGAGCTATGGCGCACATTCGAACCTTTGTGTTAATCAAATATTTCGGCATGGTAATGCCCAACAAAAACAGAAGTACCTACCTAAACTTATTAGCGGTGAACACGTCGGCGCATTAGCCATGACGGAACCCAATGCAGGATCTGATGTTGTTTCAATGAAATTAAGTGCAGTATTGGAAGGTGACAACTACATACTAAACGGCAACAAAATGTGGATCACCAACGGACCTGAAGCCAGTACTTATATCGTTTACGCAAAAACAGCCCCCGAGTTAAACAGCCATGGTATTACTGCTTTTATCATTGAACGAGATTTTACTGGATTCAGCCAAGCACAAAAGCTCGATAAGCTTGGAATGCGCGGATCGAATACCTGTGAATTAGTCTTTCAGCATTGTTGCGTACCCAAAGACAACATACTGGGCGAGATCAATCGAGGCGTACACGTATTAATGAGTGGCCTTGATTACGAACGTCTTGTACTCACTGGCGGGCCACTCGGGATCATGGATGCCTGTATGGATTTGGTCATCCCTTATATCCACCAACGTAAACAGTTCGGTAAAGCCATTGGTGAATTCCAACTTGTGCAAGCCAAAATAGCCGATATGTATAGCCAAATGAACGCGGCCAAATGTTATACCTATACAGTTGCCCGCGCTTGTGACAACGGCGAAGCCAGCCGTAAAGACTGCGCAGGTGTGATTTTATATTGTGCCGAACTGGCTACAAAAATGGCACTCGATACAATTCAATTGTTAGGTGGGAATGGTTACAGCAACGAATACTCCGCTGGCCGTTTACTCCGTGATGCGAAGCTCTATGAAATTGGTGCGGGGACATCAGAAATGCGTCGAATGTTGATTGGACGAGAGCTGTTTAATGAGTCAGGAGTCTAGATATATGGCGGAAATAGGCTCAAAAATCAACATAACACACCCTGCTTTTTTAGCAAAACAGCAGGCTATGCTCAACCTTGTCAAACAGCTAGAAAGCAACCTTGAACAAGTCAAACAAGGTGGTGGAGAAATAGCACAGCAGCGCCATTTAGCCCGAGGTAAAATGCTTGCCAGAGAGCGTATTGATGCTTTATTAGACCCCGGTTCCCCCTTATTAGAGCTAGGTCAATTTGCTGCTTGGCAGTATTATCACGAAGCAGTTCCCGCTGCAGGTGTGGTGGCTGGTATTGGGCGCGTTAATGGTATCGAATGTATGATCATTGCCAACGATGCTACCGTCAAAGGTGGCACTTATTACCCGTTAACCGTTAAAAAGCACCTGCGAGCCCAAGAAATAGCAGAATGTTGCTGTCTACCTTGCATCTACTTAGTCGACTCTGGTGGTGCATTTTTACCCCAGCAAGATGAAGTTTTCCCCGACCGTGACCATTTTGGCCGTATCTTCTTTAACCAAGCTAATATGTCAGCCAAAGGCATTCCACAAATCGCCTCAGTCATGGGGTTATGCACCGCAGGTGGTGCTTACGTTCCCGCAATGGCAGATGAATCTATCATTGTAAAACAGCAAGGTACCATTTTCCTTGCTGGCCCTCCATTAGTCAAAGCGGCAACAGGCGAAGAAGTCAGTGCAGAAGAATTAGGTGGTGCAGATGTGCACTGTAAAACATCGGGGGTTGCTGACCATTACGCCCAAGACGATACCCACGCATTACAGCTGGTACGCCAAGCTATCGCCAATATCAACCATGTAAAACGCCCTGATTTAACCATTTTCCCCAGTGCCCCACCGCTATACGATAGCCACGAACTGTACGGTATTGTTGGCACCGATTTAAAAAAACAATTCGATGTTAAAGAGGTCATCGCCCGTATTGTTGATAACTCCGAACTCGATGAGTTTAAAGCGTACTACGGCACAACACTGGTATGTGGTTTTGCCCGTATTCAGGGTTACCCTGTTGGTATCATCGCCAACAACGGTATCTTATTTTCTGAATCTGCCCAAAAAGGCGCACATTTTATTCAACTTTGCTGCAAACGTAAGATCCCATTAGTGTTCCTGCAAAATATCACTGGTTTTATGGTCGGAAAAAAGTACGAAGCAGAAGGCATAGCAAAGCACGGAGCAAAAATGGTTGCCGCCGTAGCTTGCGCACAGGTACCGAAGTTTACCGTCATCATTGGCGGCAGTTATGGCGCGGGAAATTATGGCATGTGCGGCCGCGCTTACGACCCCACCTTGTTATGGATTTGGCCGAATGCCCGAATTTCAGTGATGGGCGGGGAACAAGCCGCCAGCGTACTCAGCCAAGTCAAAAAAGACGGACTAGCACGTAATAATAAAAGTATGACAGATGACGAAGAAGCTAAATTTAAAGCCCCTATAATTAAACAATATGAAACTCAGGGTGACCCTTATTATGCCAGCGCACGACTGTGGGATGACGGTATTATCGACCCGTTGCAAACGAGGCAAGTACTCGGATTGGCGATATCCGCCGCGCTTAATGCCCCGATTAAAGATACCCAGTTTGGCATTTTTAGAATGTAATTTTGTTATACACATCAAACAAGCGTAATCAGAAATCAAATATCACCGCTAGGATTATTGAATGACAAAAAATTCAGACCAACTAAATATCATCAATGCAGAGCACTTACATACGGCGGTTGATAATCTGGGTGTCGCAACAATTACCCTCACTCGAACCAAGGTACGCAACGCATTTAGTGCCGACACAATCAACCACCTGCTTACCACCTTGGCGGTGTTAAAACATGATCCAACTGTAAAAATATTAATATTACGCGCTCAAGGCGAACACTTTTCTGCAGGGGCGGATATAAAGTGGATGAAAGATATTGCCACTCTCGGCTATCAAGACAACCTAGCTGACGCAGTACAATTAGCTAAGTTAATGGACAAGCTGAATCAATTCCCCAAACCAACCATAGCACTCGTACAAGGCGCTTGTTTTGGAGGCGCGATCGGACTTGTCGCCTGTTGTGATATAGCCCTCGCGACAACCACCGCCAAATTTTGCTTAAGTGAAGTTAAAATTGGTCTTATCCCAGCGGTAATCAGCCCTTACGTAGTTGCCGCTATTGGACTAAGGCAAGCACGACGATATTGTTTAACAGGTGAAGTATTTAGCGCATTTCAAGGACTCGATTATGGCCTAATTCATCACATAGATGATGATTTAGACGCACTGTCCACGACCTTTATCAATGCTTTTCTCAGCAATAGTCCCGCTGCAATGCAGGCAGCTAAAGCACTCATTCATGACATTACCAACCATGTTATTAATGACACCTTAATTGCCGACACAAGCCAGCGAATTGCCGCAATTCGGGTATCAACCGAAGCTCAAGAAGGACTCGATGCATTTATGAATAAACGTAAGCCCGACTGGATCAAGGAATAACGTCTATGCCGCAGTATGTTTTCGCGAAACAATCCAAGCCATTTACTAAGATCCTCATCGCTAACCGCGGTGAAATAGCCTGCCGAATAATAAAAACAGCGCAACGACTGGGTATTAAGTGTATCGCGATTTATTCTGCAGCTGACACAAATTCACGTCACGTTAACATGGCTGATGAAGCATTTTATTTAGGGCCTGCACCAGCGACAGAATCTTACCTCAATTGTTCGCGTATTTTAGAAATTGCAGCAGAATCCGATGTTCAAGCCATTCACCCTGGTTATGGTTTCTTATCCGAAAATGCAAACTTTGCCCAAGCATGTACACAGCAAGGATTAATCTTCATTGGACCAAGTGTAGATGCAATAACCACAATGGGCAGTAAAAGTGCGGCTAAAACCATCATGGAAACAGCCCATGTACCACTGATTCCAGGCTATCATGGTCATTGCCAAGCTGAGCTAACATTAAGACATCACTCACAAAAAATTGGCTACCCGCAACTGCTCAAAGCTGTCTACGGCGGGGGTGGTAAAGGCATGCGTATCATCCATCACGCCAGTGAGTTTACGCATGCTATCGCCGCAACAAAACGAGAATCGATGGCCAGTTTTGGCAATGATGATATGCTGATAGAGCGTTATTTAACCAAGACTCGCCATGTTGAGATCCAAATATTCAGTGACCATCATGGTAACTGTATTTACCTATCTCAACGTGATTGTTCGATTCAACGCCGCCATCAAAAAATATTAGAAGAAGCCCCCGCCCCCGCATTACCATTCGCCACTCAAATCGCCATGGGGGAAGCTGCCGTGGCCGCTGCAAAAGCCATCAATTATCATGGGGCCGGTACGGTGGAATTTCTATATGATGAACAAGATCACTTCTATTTCATGGAAATGAATACCCGTTTACAAGTTGAACATCCCGTTACCGAAATGATCACAGGACTTGATTTAGTCGAATGGCAGTTGCATATTGCTAACGGTGCACCATTGCCCTTAAACCAAAACCAAGTACACATTAATGGCCATGCGATTGAAGTACGTATTTACGCGGAAGATCCCGATAAGGATTTTATGCCCGCTAGTGGAAATATTGAATTTTTGAGTCAACCAGTCGCATCCAAACACGTGCGTATTGATACTGGTGTTATCCAAGGCGATGAAATCAGCCCGTATTATGACCCCATGATCGCCAAATTAATTGTTTGGGATCATAACCGTGACCTTGCCCTTCAGCGACTACAAGCCGCATTAGCCGATTATAAAATTGCCGGCATTAAAACCAACATCGGCTTTTTAACTCAGTTAATACAAGTACCCGCTCTGCAAACTGCAAACCTCAATACTGACTTTATTGTCACCCATGCGGAAGCCTTAAAGCCTACCACTGTTAACCTTAATTATGCCTTAATCTTAGCTGGACTCGCGTTACAGTTAAATCAAGGATCACAACACGTTATAACTCATACCGTAAGCAATGACACACACTCACCTTGGTCTCAAACGACGAACTGGCGTTTAAATCAACCCGCAATCAAAAAGTTTACACTGACAACAACTAATAACGGCGACCATCATTATACACTCACGTTGACAACGTTAGCGCAAAGTTTTCAGGTAACGGTTAGTGACCAAAACCAAGTTAGCTCAGATAACCTTGTTAGTGGTCAGCTTAATCGTAATGAACTCACTGCTTGTATTGATGGTCATCGAATTAAAGCGACGATAGCTATATCGCCATTACACATCACTGTGTTTTATGTCGGTAGTAGCATTGTGCTGTTACGCCAATCTCCGATTGAATCCACAGTGCAAAACAAAGCCTTTCGATCTAGTATTGAAGAAGGACTCGAAACAAAAATAACCGCACCAATGAATGGCGTTATTGTCAGCGTACTTTGCCAACCGGACCAAGTCGTTGAGGCTGGTGAACCTTTAGTCGTGATGGAAGCGATGAAGATGGAATGCAACATTAATGCACCCGTAGCAGGCACAGTAACAACCGTGTTTTATCAAAATGGCGACATGGTCGAAGATGGTGCTCAATTAATACAGTTAACACCGTCTCTGACACTTGATAACAAGGAACATGCGTAATGACGTCTCGACTATCGGATAACCTTAACCAAGCCTCCAACAAAGAGTATCAACTGCCCGAAACCGTGAAAATTGTCGAAGTAGGTCCCCGTGACGGACTTCAAAATGAAATCGAAATAAGCCTAAATGATAAGATCTCACTGATTAATATTCTTAGCCATACGGGTTTGAGCATGATCGAATCAGGTAGTTTTGTCTCACCCAAGTGGGTACCTCAGATGGCAAATAGTGGCGAGTTATTTAAACGAATAAAGCGCACGAAGGGTGTCACCTACTCTGCGTTAACACCCAATTTAATTGGTTTAAATGCTGCTACCGATGCAAACGTCGATGAAGTAGCAATATTTGGTTCAGCATCTGAAAGCTTCAGCCGAAAAAATATTAACTGCTCTATAAACGAATCGCTGCGTCAATTTGAACCGGTAGTAAAACAAGCGCTAGCGACAGGTTTACCCGTACGAGGTTACATATCTTGCACGCTTGGCTGCCCCTATGAAGGTTACATCAGCATTAATAAAGTAGCAAAAGTGGCGCAACAGTTACACGATATGGGCTGTTATCAAATTAGCCTTGGAGATACAGTTGGCGTTGGCACCCCCGAAGCGGTAAAAACCATGATTAACACCGTCGCTCAACACGTTCCCATCAGTAAATTAGCTGTACATTTCCATGATACTTACGGCCAAGCGTTAGCAAATATTTATGCCGCATTACAGTTAGGCATTCGTGTTATCGACAGTGCAGTCGCAGGCTTAGGTGGTTGCCCTTATGCCCGAGGCGCGTCAGGTAATGTCGCCACCGAAGATGTAGTTTATATGCTCAATGGCTTAGGGATTGAATCTGGTGTTAATTTAAATGAATTAATTATTGCGGGTAACTTTATTTGCCAATGTTTAAATCGTCCCAATAGATCTAAGGTCGCCTTAGCTTACCCAACCGCACAAGCACGATTTCAATCATTAATATGAGGTTGTAATGACAGCAGAGTCCGCAGTACCAATCTGGACGCCGAGCCAAGCACGTATTGATGATAGTAACATCCGCCATTACTTACAATTTTTGCGTGATGAATACAGCCTTACTTTTGCACATTATCAGCAATTGCATCAGTGGAGTATTAACAATACAGCTATATTTTGGGGCTCACTCGTTACTTTTTTTAAATTCAAAGGTAACTTTAACCTTGACCGTATCTTTGTTTACGATGACTGCTTTTACCGCTGCCAATGGTTTCCTGATTCAACATTAAACTTTGCAGAAAACCTGCTATTTCCAAATAATATTTCAGCCAATAAAAACGAAAAATATAATGAAGACAAATTAGCAATAATTAGTCACGGTGAAGATGGCCGACGCACCCAACTTAGCTTTAAACAGCTACGTAATGAAGTCACTCGTATTGCTGCCGCTATGCGTGAATTAGGCATTGTAAAAGGCGATCGTGTGGCCGGTTTATTACCCAACAGCAGCGAAGCGATTATTGCTATGTTAGCAACAACGAGTATTGGTGCGATCTGGTCATCTTGCTCGCCTGATTTTGGTTACCAAGGCGTAATGGACCGATTTAATCAGATCCAACCCAAGTTATTATTCGCTTGTAACGGCTATTGTTATGCCGGCAAACAAATTAATATCATGGATAAAGTGTCTGCCATTGCAAATGCGTTACCCGAATTAAATGAACTCGTCATCGTCCCCTATTTAAAGACTACGCCAATACAACGCTCGTATTCAAGCAACCTCCCTGATAAGTCCGCACAATGTGACTGGCGACATTTTAGTGCGGTAATTCCACGGTCTTTAACATTCGAATCCGTTAATTTTTCAGACCCGCTATATATCTTGTACTCTTCAGGCACGACAGGCATGCCAAAATGCATTGTGCACAGTGTTGGCGGCACATTACTACAGCATGTAAAAGAGCTCGTCTTACATACGGATGTCAAAGTCGATGATCGCATTTTTTATTACACCACATGTGGTTGGATGATGTGGAATTGGCTAGTAAGCAGTTTATCTCAGGGCGCAACATTAGTTTTATTTGACGGTTCGCCATTTTACCCTCATCAGCAGGTACTTTTTGAACTGGCTGACACCGAAAAAGTATCCATTTTTGGTGCCAGCGCCAAGTATTATTCAGCCTGTTATAAAGCCTTATTACGTCCCGCAAAAAACTATAATCTCAGTCATTTAAAAACCTTATTATCAACAGGTTCCCCCCTATCACACGAAAGCTTTGATTATATTTATCAATATATTAAACAGGATATTTGTGTTTCAAGTATCAGTGGTGGCACCGATATTATTTCTTGTTTCACACTCGGTATGCCAACTTTGCCCGTCTATCGTGGTGAACTGCAGTGTTTAGGGTTAGGCATGGACGTGACCTTTATGCATCATGAAGGATCAACACACAGTATTGAAGGAAAAGGAGAACTTGTTTGTCGCCACCCCTTCCCTTCGATGCCAACTGGTTTTTGGCAAGACCCTTATGATCGTAAATATCATAACGCTTACTTTACCCGATTTGATAACATTTGGGCTCAGGGGGATTATGGCGAATTAGTGAAACATCACATCGACACTGGTAATACTGATAATGACATGCATCAGGATATCCATATTAACCAGATTGGCGTAATTATCCATGGTCGTTCCGATGCAGTATTAAACCCAGGTGGTGTACGTATTGGCACCGCAGAAATATACCGTCAAGTAGAAAAGCTAGCGGCGATACAAGAGTCCATTGCAATTGGTCAACAATGGCATGATGACGTACGCGTGATCTTGTTTGTGCGTTTATCAGAAAATGTCGAGTTAGATACACTGTTAACCATGCAAATTAAAAATATCATTCGCACTAACACCACTCCAAGACATGTCCCAGCTAAAATTATCGCAGTAGCAGATATTCCCAAAACCATCAGTGGTAAGATTGTCGAACTGGCCGTGCGTAATGTCATACACGGTATTGCAGTGACGAATAAAAATACCCTCGCCAATCCTGAAGCATTAACCTTGTTTGCAGATTTGCCCGAATTACAAAACGAATAGGGTACAAACTAATGTACCCTATATATTACATACTATTTCCTATCAATTAATTTTGTGCCTAGTTTTGATATTTACTCACATCAATCCCGAGTAATTTGGCAATACCATGACCATAATCAGGGTCGGCTTTAAAACAATGTCTTAAATGTCTGATTTGAATCTCTTCTGGTACGCCACCTAAGTTACGCGCTGTATTATCAAACAAAATAGCTTGTTTCTCTGGCGTCATAAGTCGGAACAAATCACCAGGTTGACTGAAATAATCATCATCTTCGCGATGATCCCAGTGCGCTGCGGCACCATCTAAGCTTAACGGCGGCTCAGAGAAGTCAGGTTGTTCAGCCCATTCCCCTTGATCGTTTGGCTCATAACCCAGCGTACCGCCATAGTTACCATCAACACGCATAGCGCCATCTCGGTGATAACTGTGCACAGGACAGCGCGGCGCATTCACAGGAATACTGTGGTGATTAACCCCTAAACGATAACGTTGTGCATCGCCATACGAGAACAGACGACCTTGCAACATTTTATCTGGTGAAAAACTGATACCCGGTACTACGCTTGCTGGATTAAAAGCTGATTGCTCTACTTCAGCAAAGAAGTTTTCAGGATTACGGTTTAGCTCGAACTCACCCACTTCAATCAGTGGATAGTCGCTATGTGGCCAGATTTTAGTCAGATCAAACGGATTATAAGGCACTTTAGATGCGTCGTCTTCTGGCATAATTTGTATTTGCAACGTCCACTTAGGGAAGTCGCGATTATCAATGCTTTCTAACAAATCACGGTGATGACTTTCTCGGTCTTTACCGATCAATATTTCCGACTCAGCATCTGATAGATTCTTGATACCTTGCTGAGATTTGAAGTGAAACTTCACCCAGAAACGTTCGTTATCACTGTTGATAAAGCTATAGGTATGACTACCAAATCCGTGCATATGTCGATACGTTGCCGGAATACCACGATCGCTCATCACTATGGTGATTTGATGCAACGCTTCAGGCAATGATGTCCAGAAATCCCAGTTGTTTTTTGCACTGCGCATATTCGTTCTAGGGTCACGTTTTACCGCATGGTTTAGATCTGGAAATTTAAGCGGATCACGTAAGAAGAATACTGGCGTATTGTTACCAACGAGATCCCAGTTACCTTCTTCTGTATAGAACTTCATTGCAAAACCACGAATATCACGCTCGGCATCGGCGGCGCCACGCTCACCAGCAACCGTAGTAAACCGTGTAAACATCTCTGTTTTTTTACCAATCGCCGAGAAAATCTTTGCTTTGGTAAATCGAGTAATATCATGAGTAACGGTAAATGTGCCATAAGCGCCAGAGCCTTTGGCATGCATACGACGCTCAGGGATCACTTCTCGATCAAAGTGTGCCAATTTTTCCAAAAACCACACATCTTGTAGCAGTTGAGGGCCTCTTTTACCCGCCGTTTGGACGTTCTGATTATGCGCAACAGGACAACCTGCTGCAGTCGTTAATTTCTTACTCATCACTAATTCCTTCTATTACTTATTATTTTATAAATAGACTTCTATTGCTTCTATTACTTCTATTGATTTAATGTAAATGACCTTTTATATGTTATTTACTTGTTATGTCCTATTGCAAACCTAGTGCTCATTCCACTAACGTCAACAATTAATAACATTTTTTAATTTTAGTCACTTAGACCTAAAACAATAAAACCAGATTACAACTATTTTTATATAAAGAAAAAAGGGTTTAATCTTAAAATTTAATAGTTAAAAACTATCAAAAATACGCATTCATTTGGTGCAGCGAGCATTTAACAATGCTGTAAAATGGTGAAACAAAATCTACCCATTTAGAATTGCTTTTATATATCAAATATTTAACTTTTGGCTCGGTTTTTGATATAAATAGGACATACAACCCGTAACTACTTGAATAAGAAGAATTAGGGAGTGATTGAAATGAAAGATACATTAACGGTAGTCCTCGCAGGGGGAATGGGGGCACGCCTTGCTCCACTCACCGATAACAGAGCAAAACCCGCTGTGCCTTTCGGTGGAAAATATCGAATCATTGACTTTACCTTAACCAATTGCCTTCACTCTGGTCTAAGACGAATTCTGGTATTGACCCAATATAAGTCCCATTCATTGCAGAAACATTTACGTGATGGCTGGTCTATCTTCAACCCAGAGTTGGGTGAATACATTACCGTTGTTCCACCGCAAATGCGTAAAGGCGACAAGTGGTATAGCGGCACGGCAGATGCCATCTATCAAAACTTATGGTTGTTATCACGTAGCGAAGCTAAGTATGTCGTTGTTCTCTCTGGCGATCATATCTACCGAATGGATTATGCACCCATGCTGCAACGCCATAAGGAAATAGGCGCTGATTTAAGCATAGCCTGCATGGAAGTACCCGTTACAGAAGCGAAAAAATTCGGTGTAATGACGATCGACGAAAACCAAAAAATTATCAAATTTTCAGATAAATCCGAACATCCAGTTCCACTTCCCAATGACCCAGAGAATAGCTTAGCGTCGATGGGCATCTATATTTTCACTACTGATGCGTTAATTGATGCGTTAGAAAAAGACGCAGATAACCTCAATTCTAACCACGATTTTGGTAAAGATATTATTCCAAGACTAATTGATAAAGAAAAAGTCTACGCGCACCAATTTGGCGGTTCGACTGGGCGTGTTACCGAGGATGCTTACTGGCGTGATGTAGGCACCATCGATTCGTTATATCAAGCCAATATGGACTTGCTACAACCCGTTTCACCCATCGATTTGTACCAACGCGACTGGGGAATTAGAACCTACGAACCACAATTACCACCAGCAAGAACGACAGCATCGGAAACCGGTAATGAAGGGATATTTATCAATTCACTTATTTCTAACGGTGTACTTATCACAGGTGGTTCAGTACAAAATTCGGTACTATCGTCGAATGTCAAAATCAAAGACGGAGCAACCGTGTCTGCCAGTATCTTGTTTGATGATGTTGAAGTCGGCGAATACAGTCAGCTACAGAATTGTATTATCGACAAACATGTAAAAATCCCACCGAGAACAAAAATAGGGGTGAACAAAGCAGAAGACGCCGCGCGATTCACCATTTCAGAACGGGGTATTGTTGTCGTACCTGAATCTTATAAATTTGAGTGATCGTATTACATAAGTAACAAGTGTTATTCTTATTGGCTACAATACTTGTTCATATTTAACCACCATTATTGTTCATCAAAATCTTAGCTATCGTTTATAAAATGGTAGCTAATTCTTCGCCTTTAACACAGCGGTTAATTCAGGCAGTACTTCGAACAAGTCAGCAACTAAGCAATAGTCTGCCACATCAAAGATCGGGGCATCTGGATCGTTATTGATGGCGACAATTACCTTGCTACCTGTGATACCCGCAACATGTTGGATCGCACCTGATATGCCCACGGCTATGTACAGATCGGGGGCAACAATTTTACCTGTTTGCCCTATCTGTAAATCATTCGCCACAAACCCAGCATCGACCGCCGCACGACTAGCGCCTATTGCCGCATTTAATTGCTCTGCTAGTGTGTAAAGTAGTTCAAAGTTATCGGCATTTTGCATCCCTCTCCCACCCGAAATAACAACCTTAGCAGTCGTTAATTCTGGTCGAGAAGACTGCGTTAATTCCGCTTTAATAAACGCCGATTTTCCACTATCCGCTTGCGCAGCTAACTCGACAACAGGCACTTGGTTCTCAATTTCTAACGACGCCTTTACTAACGAATCTACAGTTAATAACGCTGCTGAAAACGCACTACTACGCACAGTTAAAACCTTGATTATATCGCTCGATTTTACCGTTACAATGGCTTTACCCGCATAGATAAGTCGTTCAAAGGTATCTGCGGATTCAACCCTGATGATATCTGAAATCTGCGCAACATCTAGCAAGGCCGCAACTCTGGGCTGATAGTCTTTACCTGTGGTTCCAGCAGATGTCATTATATGGCTATATTGTGTCTTAACATTATCTTTATTTTCATCGTGGCAGTTCCCTTGCTCTCGCACTAACGAAACAATTAACGGCGCAATATTCTCAGCTAAGGGATATTGATAAACCTGATGATCAGCGACCAATATTTTACTCAACCCCGTGATGCCCTGCGCGATAGCAACTACAGACTGACATTCATACCCGATAATAAGCAAGTGCAACTCCGTATCATTGGTATGCGCTACTATCTCAGATGCCGCAGTCAATACACTGAGCGTCGTGGCTTGCAGTGTATGGTTGTCATGTTCTGCTATTATCAATATCGCCATTTAAATCACCTTCGCTTGCTGTTGTAATTTGTCCACCAGCTCTGCGACATCAGCTACTTTAATCCCGGCTTGACGTACTGGAGGCGATTCGACTTTAAGCGTAACCAGCCGTGGGGATAAGCCAACCCCCAAAGACTCAGGAGATGTCATCTTGATGACTTTCCGTTTCGCTTTCATGATATTAGGTAGCGAGGCGTACCGGGGTGTATTTAAACGTAAATCGACAGTAATAACAGCAGGTAAAATCAAGGCTAATGTGACTAAACCACCATCAACTTCTCGGGTTACTTTAACTGTATTCGGGACGGTAAAAACGATATCAGAAGCAAAGGTGCCTTGTGGCATATTGGTTAGTGCCGCTAACATTTGTCCAGTTTGGTTATTGTCGGTATCAATGGCTTGTTTACCCAGTAGGACGAGATCAGGTAACTCTTCTTGCACTACTTTATGCAGTAGTTTTGCGACATCAAGGGATTGAACTTCTTCATCGGTTCGAACCAGTATTGCACGATCTGCGCCCAAGGCTAATCCAGCCCGTAATTGCACATCCGCAGATTTGGGACCGATGCAAACCAAGACAACTTCGTCAGCTGAGCCCTGCTCTTTAAAACGTACCGCTTGTTCTATCGCAATTTCACAAAATGGGTTGATTGCCATTTTTACATTCGCGTCTTCAATACCCGTTTCATCCGCTTTAACCCTGACGTTGACCTTATGATCGACAACCCGCTTCACCGCGACCAGTATCTTCATAACTTCCCCACGACGTACTTATGTTTATTGAATCACCTGTTTGTGTTTAATAAATCAAACAATTATGCATTAAGAATAGTGGTGTTATGGGGTATGGCAAATTACTCAATTACAGCTTAAGCATCAAAGATTAAAAATACAGCAAGGGTTTAAATCATCGGTTATAATCTGTAAAGTACGCAACATATTATAACGAGTGGCTTTGCTCCCTGTGAGCAGGTAGAAACAAAGAGTATTAAACAGATGAATAACGAACATGATGTCATTGATAATTTAGAAGAACTAGAGCGTTTTTTACTAAGTATTGAAAACGGTGGCTTGGGTCTACAAGGTGTTGCAGGCATAGGCATGGCAACAAATACTAAAGATGGCCGCCATTTTGTTGCTGTATTTGATGATAACCAAGGTCTACTTTTAGCTCGCTATGTGACAGAAGACGTTTATGAACACGGTAAAGAAATGGTACGTAACGGTGTGCAAACGAAACACTAAGACCTTGCCATTCAAAGCATAGCGATTTCCCGCACAGATCGTAACAGGGTTTTAACTGATAGTTTAGACCCTGTTATTCTTCCTCTCGTACGCATATAAAACAACTAAGCCCTGATAAGATCCGGTTTTCATCGGTTTATATCTCAAGTTGCCAATGGCATGCCAATCAATAACTCGTGCAGATAAAATATAAACAAACCTGTTAAAACCACACCAAGAATGATAGCAATAATGTCATTTATTCCGTTTACTTTAAGTCCAGGGACCACGCGTGGTGTTCTTTTCTTCATCGATACTCTGGCAGCACCAGCCCAGATTAAAAATGCTCCGAAAAGTATTACATCGGCCAGCATGCCATTTACCAGTAGATGACTGATTGCCCATAGTTTCACAGCAATTAGCTGGGGATGCTTGGTTATTTGCTTTATTTTCCCTGGTAGGTAGGGAGCTAAAAAAAGTACCATAGCTGGCAGCATCAACGAGTAAGTCAGATGTTTTAACCAGTAAGGTGGTACGTACAGAAGTACAGGCTCTAACCGAAGTGCAGTATACCCCTTAGCGATAAATACGATACCAACAACGGATATAAGGGAGTAGATAGCTTTCCATCCATTCTCGCTCTTTGCTGCCATACTGTTTCTGAAGTCTTCAGCAATGATAGATATTGAATGAATTCCGAGAAATAGGAATAAGCCTAAGATTAAACTCAACATATAAATATTTCCTTTTTAAGTCTACAAATTAACGCTCACAATAACCTTGTTCAACGATACAAATGTTGTGCAAAATCAAATTGCACACAATTAAACGTATAATAAGATCAAGGTTCGCATAATTGAGTGATAGATCTAAGTAACTTTGGGACAGACTAAGTTGGGCTTATCAGCTAACTCAATGTTGGATAGAATAAGCTTAGGTCTTGAGGTTTAAAGGGCAAAATTTGTATTACAGAAAATATAGTGGATAGAAGCCCAATGACGCTCATAATCACGGACAATATCACTCGATTTAAGAGGTTATGTCTACATTTTTGTGCGTCCAACAGGCTTAACTGTTATATTATTTAGTGCTGCACCTTACACATAAAGCACACACTCCCAACACAAACGCTGTAAATGAAGTAGCAACACGTATCGTGTTCGCCTGATTCCATGAGTCCCTTACCATTTCCCAATCGACTGGTAAATCAGATGGATTCCATGACTCAGTATAATAATTTAAAGGCAAGTTTACTTTTGCCGTAAACACTATAATACCCAAAATATAGATAAGCGCAGCTATAGAGATTAGCCAGAAACTAATATGCCCTATATGTCTATAATTAATAGCGGCAGCTAAAAATGAAATGGCCCCCGCACCAAAGAAAAAGGCAAAGAACATAAAATGTCGGACATTTTCATTAAATAGAGATTGCACCTCAGCATACGTTTTACCATCTACATTCAACATTGCTAGGTTTACATTAAATGTATATGTCCAAAAGAAACCAGCCATAATGCCGAGGGCAATAGTAGCTGTTGCGATGCTTATATTTTCAATTAAATTAAATTTCACAAAACCTCCAACTTTTTAAACATAACACAGTAAAACCGCCAAATGTAACGTGGCATATATTCTTATTTATTATGTTTCTAAGGTTCAACTACGTACAAAATTACAACTAAATTCAGCTATTTTCTTTGTCGCCTTTTTTTGTATTTCTGTGTATCTGAAAGTACAGAAATATTTCTCTCTTCATAAAACTCTTGTATCATTTTCCTTATTACTTTTCCGTCTTGATATAATTCACACTCTACAACAAAACGAGCTTTCATCTTCATAGGAGTTGCACCAAAAGACAATGTTCCAACAACAAATTCAGCATAACCCCTACCAGTTCCAACTAACAACGTCTGTCCATTTATTGGGTAAATATGGAAGGTGCATCATGGTCGTCGAGCTATTTTTCGGGTTCTTGCGGTGATGCTCAATCACACAGCGCATGATTGAGCTAACAAAATATTTTTAAGGGAGAATCGACTCAGTGATTGTACGATATGCAATAGTAGATATTGGCGCAAGGCGCATTGGTGGAGAAAATCACATATATTGCTCATTTTTAGGCCACAGATATATGCCGATAAAATGGCGATGGACAATACCTATTTCGCCATTTACTCTAAGCATTTCACTAACGTTTGAATCTAAATGCCCATACAAACATTATTTTTAATATCAGGTATTTGTTCACTAAGGTTTCTGATACACTTTTTCTTTTCAGGATGGATAACAAGGTTATCGTGTAATTTAATCTGCTCATTTCCCTCTTCAATCTGAAGACCAATACGAGTTTTTGTCTCTACCCTATTGCCAATTAATTGAATATTATCTGAAGTATACATTATAAAGCCAATATTGCTAAAATTATTCTCATTAAAATAAACATTACGTGACCTACTTACAGACGCTGCTTTATTGTACCCAGACGAAGTAAAGCGATTGTTATTTAAGTACATACTAAAATTTTCATGTCCAAGTTTCTCATTAATACTAATGAATCTTATAGCAAGACCCTCAATATTAAAATCATTATCATAAACATTCACATTATTTATACTGTCACGTGCAGAAAGACCAATTGAGTTTTCTACATTTGAATGAACGGTATTATTATATATTTCGGCATTTTTTGCTTTTTGTATCGTAATTCCAGTAAGTGAATTAGAAATACTATTATTAAAAATAGAATTACCTGACCCAGAAATGTACATTCTAGCCCCTATTAACTTATTATTATAAACTTCATTATTACCGACCACTTCCTCTGTAGGATAAAACATTTTTTCTCCGTCATAAGCGACCGATAGACCATTTGGATTAAGGTACTCTTTGTTTAGATCTCTTGTGATCGTATTATTGAATGCTTTTGAATTAAATACTGAACCAAGAGCGATGGTATTTTCCGTATTGTTATTTTCGATGGTAATCCCATCTCCAATCGCCCCAATAAAAGCTCCACGGTAACTATTACGCTCTATATTATTACGAATAGTTATGTTGTAAGGACGCTCCAAATATTCATGATCCTTATATCCACCTTCAATATCAATTGCCCAAGCAGGAGAAACGCTCTCAGATGCCTCAGATGGCTGCCCTGAATTTAGATATGTATTATGTTCAACAATAATTTCACTACCTGATGTAATCGCAGTTCCTAGTCTTCGGTTATTATCAAATAAACAATCAGTAACCAAAATATTTTTAGTCTCAATGCTCCCCGTACGTTTATAAGTTCCAAGGGAATGAATAGAAAGACCGTCAGCAGTTGCATTTTTAAATGTGACCCCTTTAATAGTAACATTTCGACTACCACCAATTTTCATTAAATGTCCCCAATACGGCTTTGGAGACTGAGGGTCCTTGTAATCATGTGTATCACGATCACCAATTAGCACACCACCTTCTATGGTAACATTATCTGCATTATAGAGACCCAGTAATGCATAACGCGCATAACCATTCGCTTGTGTTCTTAAAATAGTGTCATGTCTCATTGATAGTTTGATATTCGATGGCAGTGTAATTCCAGACAGCTCAGTACTATTAAATTTTTTGTAATTACCAACCCAGAACGAAGCATCAAATTTATTGATACGAAATACATTTGCGTGAACATTGTGTGCCTGATTAAGGGCATATTGAAATAAACGTGTATTTTCCTTTGCCTGTTCATTATTAACAATACCTTCAACAACCCCCCAACGCTGGTTATCAAAAACAAAATTAGCATTAGATAAGTGGACGTCCCCACCAATATGAATAGATGAATTCAATAACTTACCATCAATTTTACCTCCAGCAAAAATTAATGTTCCATTAATGATATCACCGCCATAAGATAGCAGGTTTACATTAGGAGGTAATTGATAGCTTAATCCATTCAGGTCAAGTAAACAATTAAGTCTTACTTTACTGTTAGCTCTTATTGATCCAATATCAAATTTTTTACATAATCTTATTTCTTCTGCTGGGTTACTGTTGATTGTATGCCCCTTCAGGGTGGTAATAACCGCATCAGAAATGACAGTTACTTCATCATACTTAATAGACCTTCTCTTGCTTCTAAAAATATTCCCATCAGCATCTTCAATATTAATATTATAGTGATAAGTTCGCTCCGCCCTAAAATATGGTAATGCAATACCATGTGTTGAGTTAAAATCGGAAATGGCTGACTGGTAAGTCCTCTCATGATTAAACCCATAATCAATCCATACTTTTGTATCTTCACTGGTAGTTATTTTTACAAACCCTGTTAAACCATCTTCAGTAAGGTATCCATTGTCAACTTCGATAATAGTTGGTTCACCTTCTTGTGAATCTAATGTATCAAATGACTGCATTTTTGATTGAATAGTATCCTTAGGATCAACATTGGCTTCTACTCTATAAAAATAGTGTGTATCGTTATTTAAGTTATTAATAGTAACTTGGTGTTCTTTAGCTAATGGTAATGTAATACTATCTTCTTCCAAGTCTTCTGTTAATCCATATTTGACCATCCCAGTAGTTGGTTTATTGGTTCGCCAGCTTAGTGTTGCAGACTCGTCGCCACGTTCGATAACACTAAGATGAGTAATTTGTACTCTTGTTTTATAAGTTTTCGAGGATAAGCGTAATAAACGGTCCCTATCTTTTATGATTTGCCCATTTTCACCTTCGGCAACAACATGGAAGTGGTAAACTTTACCTGCTGCCAGTTGATCGAGGTTAAATTCATAACTATATGTGAAATCAGTTGTTTCTGTAACGTACCGAGAACCATGTCTGTAACGAATAAACAGCCTGCTGGGACGGTCAACATTGACCTTGATGGTAGCACTAGTTGCGGTCACATCATTAATGCTAACTGATTCAATTACAGGTATAGGAATACTATTACTCGTTTTCTTTAAGCGCAGTAAATTATCTCCACTACTAATCTGTTCGTCGTGTTCGGTTTTTACTATCACGCTATAATGATAAACCGCCGCCCACTTTAGATCCCTCAATGAGATAATATGTTCTTTTCCAGACTCAGACCATTGGCTGGTTGTCATATTGGCACTATTTAATCCGTACTGGATAGAAACACGAGAAGTATTATCTGTTACAACACGAATATCAGCTTTATCTACATCCAGGTTTTCATTAGAAATACTTATAATATCTAGGGCATAGGATAAATTTCCAAAGACCATGAATAAAATATAGGTTAAGAGTAGTAATGCTCTCTTCCTTCGTGTTTGAACCTTTTTTTCAAAAACTGTATGCGCCACTTTAATTACTCCATTTATATTAATGAGACCATAAATCTAATAACTAAGTGTGTATATTACACTTCGATATACAAATATGCTCTTAAATTAAAACTAATAATAACGTTATTTAAAATAATAATGCACTATTTTGTACTGTTAAGTACTTATACATACCGCTATGTATTTTTATGTATTTTTATGTATCACAGTGCTCTGTAATATAAAATCACGTCACACGATTGAACCATTAAAGTACTTTTTAAACATAAAGATGTAAGTTAGGTTATAGGCTAATCCAATATTGGATAGAATAGCTCTGATTCTGAGATTAAAGGACAAGTTTCATTACAAAATATAACTACAACAGCAAACGAAGGGACGCTAGGTTGGTTTAATAGTAAAAAGGAAATTCTAACAAAAATTTAATCAAAGAAATATAATCGGTATTTTACTCTTGAGATAAGCTCATCGATATGGCCTATTAGACATGAGTAAATATGGCTACAATGATCTATTTACGGGCTAAAGGTGGAGCGAATCGAAAAATTAAGCTTACTTTGAACCTGCTACGAAAGTAACAACAAGTTCAACACTTGAATTAAGTGGCAACTGCGATACAGCTATCGCACTTCTAGCATGTTTTCCTTTCTCACCTAATACGTGTATAAGTAAATTAGAGGCTGTGTTTATAATTTCAGCTTGCTGGTAAAAACCATCCACGCTCGCGATATAAGCATCCATTCTTAAAATACCATCAAGCGTAGCAAAATTATCAGTGGCATTTTTTAGTTGCGACAATACATTTAATGTCGCAATTTCAATTGCTATTTTTGCGTCGGTTAGCGATAACTCAGCCCCTACTTTCCCTGTATAAATTAACTTATTGTCACTAATTGGAAACTGGCCTGAAATAGCCCCTATCCCATTACGTATAATGTAGGGTTCGTAAGAGCCGATTGGTTTAGGCGCATCAGGAAGCGGAAAATTCACCATCAAAATTTAAATACCGTTAAACCTAGCGCTTTACCATCGGCTAAGTATTGGTGTGCTTCGGTTGCCTGTTCTGGCGTAAATACGGTGTCTATTTGGGGTTTTATATTACCGTTTTTGACTTGTTCAAGCCCCCATTCGAGATCGCTTACATTGCCCATCAGCGTGCCTCTTATTTGTTTTTGTGGGAAAAACAGACTTCTGACAGGGATCGTTGACTCTAATCCAAGAACATTACCCATTAAAACAACAATACCTAAAGGTTTAACCCATTCAACTGATTGTCTAAGGCTATCTCCACCTAATTGATCAATGACAACATCTAAACCAGCGCTGTTAGTCCATTCATTAATTAACTCAACAGTGTTATCAGGATTACCGCTAATCACTAAATCGGCACCAATGGATTTTAGGAATTCAACTTTATCATCGGTGCGTGTAGTAGTCGCAACTTTTGCACCCAGTGTTTTAGCAACTTGGATCATCATTGAACCAGTACTTGATGCGCCAGCATGTACAAGTACATATTGACCCGCTTTAACTTCCCCTACTTCTTTTACTGCCCTAACCCCAGTCACTAATGGCATAGGTAACCCTGCTAATAATTCTGCTGGTAGTCCCGTGGTTTCTTTTAATAGACAATTTTCAGGCACAACCATGTATTGCGCATAAGCACCGTGCTCAATTAATCCACGAATAGCGTACGACTTTGATGTCCCTAATACTTCAGCATCATGATCGTTCGGATCTACAGGGTAACCAGGCATAGGTATAACGCGCTCTCCAAGGGTAAATTGAGTCACTTGACTGCCGAGTTCAGCAACATGACCGACGGCATCTGAGCCCAAAATAAAAGGAAAGTTTATATTTGGGTTTACACCGCCTTCGCGAATATAGTGATCTAGACGATTAATACCAGCCGCTTCAACTTTGATTAATACTTCATTGTTTTTAGGGCGAGGCATAGCAATAGTAGCAACAGATAAAACTTCAGGTGTACCAAATGCTGACATCACGATCGCTTTCATTGTTTTAGACATGATTTTTCTCCAAAAAAGAACATTAGTTAATAATGACATCGCAGCCATTACCAAAGTCATAAACTAATTATCCGTTGCGAGTCGGTAATAAACAAACTAGACTTTATCATCAGTACACAAAGGAAATCTTTGGATAAAACAGTAACTCATTTAAATTCACTTAGAGCAATCGAAGCCACAACAAGGCTTGGCAGCTATGCAAGTGCAGCAAAAGAAATTGGCGTCACCCCGGAAGCGATTGGGCAATTAGTTCGTAGCTATGAAGCCTATTTAGGTTATAAATTATTTCGGAGAAAAGTATCAGGAGTAAAAAGGCTGACGATTAACCAAGATTTTTCTGATATTATCTTAGATGTTCGTGATGCTTTCGAAATGCTTTCCCAAAGTGCACAATCACTTAAAAATATTACAGAAAAAGGAACGTTAACAGTATCTGTTCCTCCTTCTTTTGCAAGCCATGTGTTGATACCTAACATGTATTTTTTTAGAGAAATGTACCCAGATATAAACCTAAAACTGGATATTTCAGATGATATTATTGATATATTTAATAACCAGTCTGAAATCGCTGTGCGATATGCTAAATCAGGATGGAAAAATGAAAGTGACATTTTATTTAGTAACGAAAAGGTATTTCCGGTCTGTACTCCTGAATATTTTAAGAATCATCCCTATTTATCTCATCCTACGGGTTTAATAAATACAACCTTAATTCATGACCTTACGATTGCAGGCTCGGACTTTCCTAATTGGCAACAATGGATTGAAACATTCAATATCGATTATAAAGAGATCCCATCTATATCATTTAATACTTCAATATCAGCCATAGATGCTGTGTTATTAAATCATGGCGTGGCGCTTGGTCGTGAAGAAATGGTAAAAAAACAGATTGCAGCTGGAACCTTGATTAATCTCTATCCTGAACTGTACTTGAACACAGGCCGGTCATATTTTGTTGTTCATGCAAACAACCCCACCCCAAAACTAGTCGCTTTTATCAAATGGTTGAAATCTATTTATGAACTTGAATGTGATGGATAAAAAGGAAGTATTACTTTAAGTATTGATGCAAGATCCCAATCTCATTTAGTTCAACCTTTACGATTGCGCCATTGATTAACGTTAAGTTTGGTGGAACATGACCTATATCCAGATCTATCATGACTGGGACCCCTATATCCATCAGGTATTTTTCCAATATCTCATAATAGCTAAGGCTCTGATCACTTTTTGGTTCAGCAGCTGCACTTCGGCCGAGAAGCAACCCGCTGATACATGAGAATACGCCCCGGAACTTCATGCTTAAAATTGTTCTGGCAAGCTCAGTGGGTGGCATTTCAGCATTTTCTAGATATAAGACGACGCCCTCAGAGTAACACTGAGATAGTCTTTTTATATCTAAATACTCAGTTTCAAATAGATGAGATAGCGTATCCCAACACCCGCCAATTAACCGACCTTCTATTGATGAACCAGATTCAGGTTTTACCAACCACTTCCAGTTAGTTGGTGTATCAGGCATGATTCCAGAGGTTGGCTCAGTAACAATATCTGGCCAGCTACTCGCATATAATTTCGATTCGGTTTGCGAAAAATAACCTCCAGTAGCAGTACTTAAATGCGTCAGTGTATTAGCTGTTAATGGATCATTAGCTTCGCTGGTTAAATCCATCAAATTTGAGCAGTGTGCAGTTGCCCACTCCAGTTTACTCGCAAACACGGCAGCTATCGTACTCACGTCGGAAAACCCTAAGATCCATTTTGGCCTTACAGTTTGAAGTTTGGTAAAATCTATAAGCGGAAGGAGTTCAATCGCCAACTGTCCGCCCCAAGGAGGATAGATAGCGTCAATCTCGTCATCCATAAGAAATGACATAAGCTCATCCGCACGTTTCTGTGCTGGTGCACTTACGTGTTTATTTTGCCCGTATAGGCACTTTCCAACAACGACATTGAAGCCTCTAGATTCAAGGTTATCTCGCACGACTCTAAACCTAGCGTCATGTTTTTTTTCAATTCCTGACGAAAACGCAGTAATAGCGATAGTGCTACCTTGTTGCAGTGGTTTGGGATATTTCATTAGCTCTCTCCGTAAATCTAGTCTGTAACAACAATAAGCATTAACAGTCTAGAATACAATGCCTTATCACTATCTTCGAGAATAATCTCGTTATGCTCATTAGCAGATAGAATAAATATTCCGACCCTATCACCAATTTTATAATCTGAGCTTAATTTACTTGGCTCAATTTCGGCTAAGTGCCCTATAGATCTTTAAGACCAAACTTAGATACAACCTTGTTACGCAGTAAGGTTTATGACGTAATACTTTGTATATACTTTAATCCAGCCATGAAAATGATTTTTCTAAAAAATCCCCCCCATTAACATCTACAATATCACCATGAGCCATTACAATTATTTCTGGATTCCATGATTTAATTTTGATTAAATGTTCCCTTAATCGTCTTTTGTTAAAACTGATTCGCCAATCCAATGGTGTTTTGCCATTGGGAGCGACAATCCCTACAATGCTAGCCAATATACACTGCCACCAATTAAAATTAGACTTTGGAAAGTTCTCTATAAAGTCGGTTAGAATCAACACTTTTGAAGATTTATGAAAAAAAACGGCTTCTTCCATTAGCTTTGAACCTGAAACCAATACTTGAATTATTTCTGAGCTCCAAGGCCAATCATGTTCGTCATTTAAAGAAAAATGAAATGCAATATCTTGTCGCTTTTTTATAACTTCGGTTGTGCCGAACAAGCTAGACTTCGGAAATGCGTTATGCCAGTCAGCGATAAACAAATGATGAAGATGATTTGGAGCAACAATATACTTAACAGAACCAATAGATTGAATTGTTTGCTGTAATTCGGTTGTTAATTTAATTGGACTGTGAATCCATAAATCACCGCTAAATAGCCTGACAACGGTCATTCTTGTCGTAAACGGACATGCTAAAAATGAAACCGGTTCGCCATCGAAAATCCAAATGTTATCTGCTATTTTTTGCATACGCCCCTCTTTTAACCTAACATTTTGATAGTCAGACGTCTCAACATCTACCCTTCAGGATCATATCACCTTGCGGCTTAGATTCAGCGAGGTCGAAGTAACTTCCCCCTCCCCCGTTAACGCCTCATTAAATATTTTGGTTATTTAATCTGTGCAATATAGCCAGGTAAGCGCTCTTTATTCATCATGATTTTTGTTGATAGCTGAGCTACTGCGGTATTAGTTTGTTCGATATTAACAGCTGAACCAACCTGAATAACCCCAACCATCCCAAGAGCCAAATGAGGATTACATTTATAAATATAGACACCTTCATTTTTAAAATTAACGGTTTCTGTTTTACCCATTGCCGTATTAAATTTTGCAGCACCAGTTGGAATCGAATAAGCACTCGCATTATGGCTTGCATCCGAAGGCACAAATTTAACGCTGTCACCTGAAGCTATTTTAAGATAGCCAGGTTCCATTACCATCATGCCATTAGCAGATGAAGTTAGCAGTTTTACAGTATGCTCAGCAGCTTGTAATGCGGTACTACATGCCATTAATGCTACTACAGCAAGAATTTTTCGGTTAATCATATTAAATAAACTCCAGTAATTAAATGTGATGAAAGATTGAAAATCTAGATATAAAAACGCTTAAACATTGTAAATGCGAATATGACCAATATATTACGAATGATAATCATTATCAATGATGGTGTAGTAAAAATAACTTCGTGTCTTTATCTTAACGCATTAATAATTTAGACATAAGAATGCTAATATATATGCAGCTTTAGACTCCAGAACTATTTTATAACGTATCTAAACAAGGACATGTGATGACGAATATCAACATTCAATACTTTAAACACCCTTATGCCGAATTTGTACTTGGCTCGTATGAAGGCAAACTGTGTTTGTGTGATTTTCGTTATCGTAAAATGAGAACGTCAGTTGATAACCGTATTCAGCGGGGCCTTAATGCTACCTTTGTCGAACAAAATGACGACGTTTTAGAACAAACAAAAGCCCAGCTTGAGGAGTATTTCCTTGGTGAACGCAGCGTATTTGATATTCCGCTGCTATTGGTCGGCACAGATTTTCAAAAATCGATATGGCATGCACTAGAAGGTATAAAGTACGGTGAAACGGCGACATATTTAGATTTGGCATTATCCATTGGCAATGAAAAAGCAGTCAGAGCCGTTGGTAATGCGAATGGTGCTAATGGATTAGCGATTATCATTCCTTGCCATCGTATTATTGGTAGCCAAGGTGAGCTAGTCGGTTACGGCGGTGGCTTGTCATTAAAGAAACGCCTATTAGAATTAGAACAAAATCTATTTATCTAATACGCTTACTATTCGCTAACCAACAGTGCCACCCGTGCTTGTAGATGCGGGAGTACATCTAGTTCGAACCAAGGATTTTTCTTAAGCCAAATATTATTACGTGGACTAGGATGCGGCAGTGGTAATCGTTCTGGCCAATTTTTTTGCCAATAGTCTCGCCAGTTTTTCACTGTTTCGGTGAGATTTCTCTGCTTTACGTCACCCATATGCCATTTCTGCGCATAAATACCGATAACCAATATCAACTCAATATTCGGCATTGCAGCTAATATTTCAGCTCTCCATGTTCGAGCGCATTCGGGTCTTGGTGGCAGGTCGCCTGACTTACCTTTTCCCGGATAACAAAAGCCCATCGGTAAAATAGCTATTTTAGTCGCATCATAAAATGTGTCTTTATCAATGCCCATCCATTGACGTAAACGATCACCACTTGGATCTGTAAATGGGATACCCGATTCATGCACGCGAATACCTGGCGCCTGCCCTGCTATCAGTATTTTGGCTTGAGTATCGATTTGCAATACAGGTCTTGCTCCCAGTGGAAGGTCAGGTTCGCACAAGGTACATTTTTTAACATCGGAAACAATGACATCGAGTTCATGTTTGTTCATACAGTCATTCCAGAAGAGTCTGTTTAAACGGAAAAATAGGCTTTATTTTCCCGTAATCAAATTTATAATCATCTGAAGTATAACGAGTATATTGATTGTTCGTCTGCTTATATGGGTCCGTATAAATAAAATTCTTGTTTTTGTCTCTCGTTTGTTTGATTAAAACTCAGCAATTACCAATTATCTACTTGTTAAGTATAATAAATTTGATATTATTTAAGTTAAATATTAATTCACGTTATACAGAATTCCGTATAGAAAGCAGTTATGTTGCAAAAGAAGTTTCCAGCATTGGATGCCATATCAACTAGACATTTAAACTCAATGCCAGAAGTATTGGAGTTAAAAAAGCTACTCCAATCACTTGCAATGCTAGATGCAATTATGTCTCCTGAATGGGATGAGCGTTTTTATTCGTTCAACTCAAAATGGGATGATAACGAGAAAATGGGCTCGATGAAAAATGGTTGCGGTGATGACTTCTCTGTTCTGTTCAATAAAGCTGGCTTCTTTGTTAAAGGTTTTGATCATAAGTCTGTAATTTCATCTTGGAGTACTGATGGCCAGTTACCATGGCCAGGTTTATTAAAAGGGTTGCCACCAGAATTCTTACCTGCATCTAAAGAACCAGCTTTTTCTATGGATAGTATTTCATTTTGCATCTGGAAATTGCATTCTGCAGACTCATGGGATAGAGGAGACTTCGAATTTGTTGATGACGAAGATCCTGATGGTTCAGAATACCTTTTAGAAATTTTTGATAGAAATCCTGATACCTATAGGGTTTTCGCTCAAGAATATTATGAAGTGGATTTAGAGGTTGCTGTAATTGAGAAGATCTACAATAACTTACCTTTAACTGATGAATTAGTTAAAGAAATAAACCCTGAAGTATCTTTAAAACAACTAGAAAAAGACATTTCAGAAATAGGTTACCCTTGTGTTAATGCAACATAAAACGGCGTTAGCTGCTTTAAGAGAGGTTGAAAATTAATATTGCATATGAGATCACAGTTACGAACTTTGATGATGCAGTTTCATCTTTAGCTTTATTCGGGGTTATAGGGTTAGTCATTTTTTTTGTGGCTTGGAAGTTCAAGAAGCTGAAGCATCGTATTTTTTTGCTGTTATGGGGTGTTTGCGCGGGAATAGGCGGCTTTCTTTTGGTGAGCTTTAAAGTTGTTGAGCATTTGCATACTTATATGCAATATTCAAATGGTAATTATGAAACCTTTGAGGGGACAGTTCTTGTTTTAAGACAGCAGCCCCAGCATGGCCATGCACCCGGTGATTTGATCGAAATTGATGGGCACAAATTTGAGTTAGACTACTTCACATCTTTTCCGGGGTATCACGTATCTATAGCCAATAAAGGCGTACTCCGAGAAGGCGTTTATGCTCGAGTTCTTGTGCATGACAGGTTGCTACTCAAAGTAGAGTACAGGTGAGATACAATTCTCTGTTTAAGCCAAGCAGCTAACAATCGCATCAAGTCGCCCACTGAAAAGCGCGGGCTAGGAAAACTATGAGTAATTTTACAAATCTTCAAGAGTGGTACTTATCTCAATGTGACGACGGTTGGGAACATTCTTTCGGTATTAAAATCGATACTCTAGATAACCCGGGCTGGAATATTGAAATAGATCTAGAAGGTACATCTCTAGAAAACATCCCATTTAACCAAACTGAAATTGGCTACAATTCAGATAATAACTGGGTAATATGTAAAGTAGAAGATAATAAATTTAAAGGTGCTAGCGGACCTATGATGTTAGAACAAATGATTACCATTTTTCTAGACTGGGCTAATGGCACTTAGCACGCTCGTGCACAGGACTAAATTTCTGCAACACCTTTTGCCATTGCTTCGCAATTATATGCTAAAAGTCTTCGCTACAATTTAGCCAGTGACAAGGGCGTTAGCTTCATCGAATATAACTGAACTTAGGGAAGTAAATGAAAAATTTAATTATAGCTTTAACCTTGATAGTAAGTTTAGATGCTTTTGCCTTCAATGGTAAGCCATATAATCAGAATTATGATCCCCAAAGAGATCCATTTTCAGATTTTAAACTTGCCCTGCAGGATGCATCTCCAGACAATAAACTAATCTTAATCGTCCTCGGTGGAGATTGGTGTAGCTGGTGTCATCGTTTAGGCTCTTTCATCAAGAAAAATGTGTCAATTAAAAAGAATTTGGAAGATACATTTGTTGTAATGAAGCTAAATGTTAGTGAAGAAAATAGTAATCAAAAGTTTCTAAGTTATCTCCCAGAACCAAAAGGTTATCCATATTTCGTTATTATCGATTCAGAAGGTAAAGTCGTAGGGGATCAAAATACGGGCGGTTTAGAGCAAGGTGGATCTTATTCGTCTACAGAGTTTGCAGGATTTATCTCAAAATGGAGCAAAGCTAACAAGTAGCAGCAACGGATTTGTAAACCTGTCGTTTTACATAAAACCCGCAAAACAAGCGCCTGTTTCACAAGGCCGCTGTGCAGCGTTAACTCATAATTATTGCCTCTAACTGAGGTCTTTCGCTTTACTTAGAAATAAACGGATACCATGTTTGAATTAAAAACGATCGCACTTTTCTTTATTACAGCTATTGCTGAAATCATTGGCTGTTATTTACCTTATCTTTGGCTTAAACAAGATAAGAGTGTATTACTGCTAATCCCTGCAGCAGCAAGTCTGGCACTGTTTGCATGGTTGCTATCTCTTCACCCAGAAGCCGCAGGCCGTGTGTATGCCGCATATGGTGGTGTCTACATTTTCGTCGACATGCTATGGCTCTGGGGCGTAGATGGTATTAAACCAACTATGTGGGATATGATTGGCGCTTCAGTCGCGCTTGTTGGTATGGCTATTATTATGTTCGCACCAAGAGCCTCGTAACCATAGTCTGCCTTAAAAACGCTAAGATCCACTTGGTGATGAGCTTATCATCTGCTTGATAGCTGAGTGACGCCATCGCTGACTCGATAGTATCGGCTGGAATAATATCGCGACGCTGATCCATCAGTGCTTCGGAATATAGCGAGGTAAACTCTGGATGTCCTTGCAAACCAAGAAAGTGAGAGTCCACTTGAAACATGCTATAAGGACAGAAATCATTGCTCATCAATACGGTTGCACGACGGGGTAACTTACAGACTTGGTCTTGGTGGCAAACAACGAGCGCGATATTAGCTTGCTTCGGCTGCATCCAGCTTGGCTCAGCTAACACATTCGCATGCGCAATACCGACACCCCAACCCAGTGGGCTTTTTTCAACTTCCCCGCCGAGTGCTTTTGCCATGAGCTGATGACCAAAACAAATGCCGACCAAGCCTTTACGAGCTACATAAAGCGAACGAATAAAGTCCTCCAGTTGGCGGATCCAAAAATCCTCATCGTTAACCCCCCATTTACTACCACTACAAACATACACATCACATTCATCAATATGTTGTGGAAGCTGACCATCTATCACCAGATAAAAACTAAGTTCTAATGCTTCATCGACTTGATGAAATAAGGCCTCAAACATAGCGGCATAATCACCGAAATCAGATTGTAAGCTCTGCCGTACATCATCACATTGAAGAATACCGACTTTCATTCCCTCACCTCCATACTGGTCACACCTACAAGTCGCCATGTATCGCTGACAAGTAAATATCGTCGTATTGCTGCGCATCAAGTTTAATAGGATTGCTACCTGCCGATGGGTCTTTCGCAGCCATAATTCCGATTTCAACTACACGCTCAGCATCAATACCAATCTCTCCCAGAGAATGAGGAATATCAAGTTGTTTACGCAACGTTAATACCCAGTCTAAAAAGCTATCAAAGTCCGTCTCCTCCAACGCTAGGTAACGACTTAAACGCGTTAGCTTAACTTCAATGGCAGTGCGATTCGCCTTTAAAACGTAAGGCATTAAGATAGCGTTTACTAAACCATGGTGACTATCGTAAAGCGCACCGATAGGATGAGCGAGTGCATGCATACCACCAAGGCCTCGTTGGAAAGCGGTAGCCCCCATCGTTGAGGCAGTCATCATTTGCGCCCTCGCTTCAAGATCGCTTCCATCTTCTACAGCGCGCGGTAGGTATTCTTTAATTAGACGAATAGCTTCTAGCGCAATACCTTCCGCCATAGGGTGATAATTATTAGCACAATACGCTTCTAAGGCATGGGACAATGCGTCCATACCGGTTGCTGCGGTTAACGTAGCAGGTAACCCTACACTCAATTGAGGGTCTAAAATCACGATAGCAGGTAACATATTCGGATGAAAAATAATGCGTTTAATATGATGTTCTCTATCCGTGATCACCGAGGCGCGCCCTACTTCTGAACCAGTGCCTGATGTAGTTGGTACTGCGACAACAGGTGCCATACTTTCAGTATGCACGTTTAACCAGTTATCACCCACATCTTCAAAGTCCCAGAGAGGACGATCTTGGCCTACCATCAAGGCCACAGCTTTAGCAGCATCAAGTGCAGAACCGCCACCAAATGCGATTACACCATCATGCTCGCCACGCCAGTATGCACTCACACCATCGGTGACATTTTCACCTGTTGGATTACCCTTAATTTGTGAAAAAAGACCACACTTTAAGCCTGCTTGTTGGCAGTTGGCTAACGCAGCTTGCACTATAGGTAAGTCAACTAGACCTGGATCGGTAATTAATAACGGTGATTTCATGCCTAATTCTTGGCAAGTGACCGGAAGTTCTTTAATGCGCCCAATACCTGTGCGAATAGCAGTGGGATAATGCCAATTAGCAGTAAATTGATTAAGTTCCATAACTTCTCCTTACAGCGAAATATTGCCAAACTCTGTTTTGAACACGGGTGTTAAAACTATTGTAAAATTTTAATGTGGAATGATTTCGGGCGTGTTAACGACTCATAACCTAATGTTGATAAAGTACAGCCCCGCCCCGAGTTCTTCACCCCCGTCCACGCCAATGCAGGATCGAGGTAGTCACAGCGATTAACAAAAAAAGTGCCAGTTTCAAGCTGCTCGCCAATCGCGATAGCGGTGTCGATATCTTGAGTAAATACCGATGCAGTGAGACCAAACTCAGAATCATTCATTAGTGATATGGCTTCTTCATCACTTTCTACCTTCATAATACCAACGACAGGGCCAAAGCTTTCTTCGATCATGACCCGCATTTGATGATTCACATTGGTTAATAGTTGCGGAGCCAGATAAGGTGTACCGACTTCATCCAGCGGAAAGTCATCTGTATTTATATGCGCAACAGCCCCTTTAGAAAGTGCATCTTGTACTTGTGAACGCACAAAGTCAGCCGCTGACGTTTTTACTACAGGCCCTAATGTGGTATTAGCATCATCAGGTCGTCCAAGCTGATAATCTTTAACTAAATCGACAGACTTGCGGACAAATTCGTCAAACACGCGGCTATCTACGTAGATACGCTCGATAGCACAGCAAGACTGTCCGGAATTGAATAATGCACCATCGATACAAGTTGCGACCGCATGTTCGATATCGGCATCTGCACGGACATAAGCCGGATCTTTCCCTCCGAGCTCTAAACCAACACCAATAAAACGCCCGCAACTGGCACTTTCAACCATAGTTCCACCAGCTACCGAGCCAGTGAAAGCCACATAATCAATTCGACTATCCTTGATCACCGCTTCGGTATCTGCATGACTAAGATGTAAATATTGGAATACGCCATCCGGTAAACCGGCTTTTTGAAAAGCATTGAATAATTGTTCAGCACATAATGGCGTCTGTGCGGAATGCTTTAATACCACACTATTCCCTGCCATGATGGCAGGCATAATGGCATTAATCGACGTGAAATAAGGATAATTCCACGGTGCAATAACAAAGACAGCCCCTAATGCTTCACGTTTAATATAACGCCGGAGTTCTGTTTTTTCTGGCAGCTGAATAGTCGCTAAGGCTTCATCCGCTGCATCAATCATATAACGAGCACGCTCGGCTAAACCTGCAACTTCACCCCGTGCATATTGAATTGGACGCCCCATCATCCAGCATAGTTCATTAGCAATCTCATCTTCATTAGCAACGAAAGCATCGACCATTTGATGGCAGATCGCAGCACGTTCTTGCAGGGTAACATGGTGCCAATTAGCTTGAGCCACAACCGCCTTTTGCAAAGTGTCATTAACGTCTTCACTACTGGCGAGAGCACGCTCAACGTAAACAGAGTTATCGATGGGTGAATAAGTTTGCTGTAGCAGCCTTTTGCTCGTCATTATCCGAGTTCTCCCTAGATAATTTCAAAATAACGTTCTAGTTCCCAATCAGTCACCTGTGTTCTAAATTCACGTTCTTCCCACTCGCGGGTAGCAGCATAATGCTGTACAAACGCTTGGCCGAATAGTTCTTTGGCCGCTTCGGAACGTTTTAATTTACGCGCAGCATCAAACAGGGTTCGTGGTAGCGATAGCGCTTCAGGATGGTCTTGTTCGTACGCATTCCCTTTTACTTGTGCATAAGGTTCTAGTTTCTGTTCTATGCCCATAAGACCAGATGCTAATGCAACAGCTAGCGCAAGATAAGGGTTGGCATCTGCAGAGCCTAGACGATACTCAATACGCTGAGACTTTGCTGTTCCCGGAATAATCCGCAGTGCGGTGGTGCGATTTTCTACGCCCCAAGTGGCATCGAGCGGTGCCCATAACCCCGGGACCATACGACTATAACTGTTTACCGTAGGGGCGATCATCGACAAGAACTCAGGCATGTATTTTTGTTGACCAGCAAGGAACTGACGTTGAGTATCACTTATGTTGTACGCATTACAGGGGTTGTGGAACACCGCCTTACCATTTTTGTCTTTTAACGAAATATGGATGTGACCACTTTGCCCCGGCCAATCGCTTGACCATTTAGCCATAAAGGTAGCCATCAGATTATTACGCTGTGCCCAGACTTTAATAAAGGTTTTGAATAAGGCCGCTTTATCTGCAGCATCCTGTGCGCCATCATAAGCGATAGCCGCTTCTAATACACCGGGACCTGTTTCGGTATGCAGACTCTCTAATGGGAAGTCCATCTCTTCACCTAACGCCATGATTTGATGATGTAGATCTGCATGTACCGAATTACGGATCATGGAATAGCCAAAGCAATCGGGGGTAAGTGGCGTTAGATTTTTATAGCCTTTTTCTCGCACTGATTCAGGCGTCTCTTTAAACATGAAGAATTCATATTCGAATGCAGCAATGACATCAAAGCCCATACGGTCGGCACGATCTAATACTCGACGTAGCGTGCCTCGGGGACAAACCGCTTCGGCATGCTCGCTGAACTCGGCAATGAATAACAACATATCGCCTTCGGCAGGTAGGTTACGACAAGTCTCGGGTAAGATACGCACGGGTGCATCAGGATAGCCAGTATGCCAGCCCGTAAATTCAACATTATCGTAAAGCTGATCTTTTGAATCCCAGCCTAAAATCACATCACAAAAAGAAAAACCATTATCGAGCGACGAGAAGAATTTCTCTTTGCTCATATATTTACCGCGCATGACGCCATCTGCATCAAACAGACCCACTTTGACATGGCTTAAACCTCGCTGTTCGATAATATATTTTGCATCGGCAACGGTCTTTACTTCTCTTGGGCTGAACATAATACATCCTTATATTACAAGCCTATTCCGGCTATGCTTAATAATCTGTGACTGCATTATTCTTAGTATAGGAAGTGTAAGTGAGTTGTGATGGATAAAGTCTACTGCAACGATAAAATAAAGGAAAAAAGTACTTTTTCCATAATAGCAACGGACTACTTTACTTAATAAACACAAGGTTATCCGACAAGTTGGCCTTGAGGTGCGCTCTTAAATCGTCAATTTTAGTGGCAGGAAAAATAAACCCAGCTGTAACACCAGGTGAATATTGATTAAGCGGTAACGAAAAATAGCCCTCGTCTTTAACCGCATCGAGTGCTATTTGGTTAATCGCGGATATAGGCCATGTTGCTTGACCCATTATCATGTGAGAGCTATCGAAGGTAATATACGACACTGGATCATCGATAAACGCTTCACGAAAATGGCCGGTAACCACAATAAATAAAACGCAACTCGACAGACCAATAAGATAGTTAACACTAAAGTCAAAATCGAATATTGCCATGACAATAAAGTAACTGAATACTGCACCTATCCATAATTTTACAGGATGAATAGAACTCATCATATTTAACACACACTACCTCCTTAACTATTACTCAAATCCCGTTTTAACGCTTAGTCGTCCTCTAAAAAAAACCTCTATCAGATTAAATAGATGACCATGACGATATCAGTATAAGGCACAACGGTATGTGATAGGCAAAAAAAATGGCGAACCAATTAAGGTTCGCCATTCTTTAATATTTGTTCAGCTCAGTATTAGAACTGACTACATAGCAAATTAAAGTGCTACGATGTTTTCAGCGTTCGGGCCTTTTTGACCTTCGCCGATAGTGAATTCAACTTTTTGGCCTTCAGCTAAAGTTTTGAAACCTTCGCTAGCGATAGCGCTAAAGTGAGCGAATAAATCTGGGCCATTTTCTTGCTCGATGAAACCAAAACCTTTAGCTTCGTTAAACCACTTAACCGTACCTTGAACTTTAGACATAATAATATCCTGTAATCTTAATGTTGAATTGCCTTAATAGGCTTGAATAGCGTACAAAAATCTGGAACTTAAAAACTGCAGAGCGAGGTATTATGAATAAAACAACGAAATGGAGAATGTAAACAAAAGGCTTTCTTGCTGACTGCGCACTTTATAGAATATAAAATAAAAGTCAAAGGTATTTATAAAATAAATAATCCCCAACCGTAAACATTTGCTTGCACCGCCGTGTGTTTTGCAGCATTTTTAGCTACCTTAAAGCGCTAATCCAGTATTATATACAGATATAATAAGGTTTATCTTTTTCGTTCGATTGTCAACTTAGGCGTGTAGACTCTCATTATCCATCTGTAATTAATGATAAATTTGATACCCTTTATGATAATTTAAATAAAATTCACGTTATACGATATTCTGTATAACAAATCGTAGCGAACAGACGACGGCACCGAGGAGAATGTTATTGATGACTCAGCATGAAAAATTAAACTATGTAGAGTTTCCAGCTAAAGATATTCCAGCTACAAAATTATTCTTTCAGAAAGCTTTTGGTTGGTCACTTGAGGATTTCGGCCCAGATTATATCGCATTTACAGATCAAGGTATTGATGGCGGTTTTTACAAATCTGATTTAGTATCAACAACCAGTAACGGTTCAGCTCTACTTGTTTTACTTAGTTCTGACCTTAAAAAAACACAAGAGAATATTGAATTAGCGGGTGGCAAAATAACACAAGCTATATTTTCATTTCCTGGTGGTCGTCGCTTTCACTTTACAGAACCAAGTGGTAATAAATTAGCCGTTTGGAGCAAAAATAGTGCATAAAAATCATTCGCAAGGAGTATATTCATATGCCTCACGTAGAAATTAAATATTCTGATAATTTAGATATAGATACGAATAAAATCTTTGATTCTGTCGAGAAAGTCATTAATGATAATGACATGAATGCTGGCGTATGCAAATCAAGAGCTTATCCTTGTTCTCAGTATAAATACTCTCATATACTCGTTACGATATCGTTATTAGCTAAACCTCATCGAGATAAAGCGTTTACGCAGAAGTTAAGTGGCGAAATAGAAAAGGCGATAAAATGTAACCTTAAACAAAGCTTATATTTTTCGTTAAATATTGAATATAGTCAGGATTACTACACGACAAATATTTATCGTGTTGAAGGAGATAGCCTACAAGGTCTGGTTGAAAACGTAACCAGTTAAGATGTTATTTAGAGGGGTCAGTACTAAAACTGACCCCTTAACTTTAAGCTAGATAGCACCATCGATAAATGAAAATATTTTCATTTTAGACATTGCGCCAACACTGGTTGCTTTCACTTTACCGTTCTTAAAAACCATTAATGTTGGTACACCGCGAACATCAAATTTGTTCTGAGTCGACACGTTATCTGTGATATCTAATTTGACGACCTTGATCTGTCCTTCATACTCTCCGACCACTTCGTTAAGAGTAAGGCCCATTGCTTTACAAGGGACGCACCAATCAGCCGTAAACTCAACAACGACAGGCACATTCGATTCTAATACGTCCTGTGCAAAGCTTGCATCTGTTACGTTAAAAATATCCTTATTCACGAGCGTTCCTCTACCTTAAAGTGTTAAAAACGAGTATTCAGCTGTTATTCTTGAAGCCAAACGAGCAGCTAAATGATAGTTAAATATTATTGTCTCACGACTCTATTTCAATTTGAGGAAGGTGGCTATTATTGAGCCAATACTGCTGCGCAGGTTAAACTAAAAGAAATATAAAACATCGTTCGTCACGTCTTGCCGATTATCGGCAAGAAATTGATTTAATTTTCTATATTACCCCCTCTAAATTTTAAAGCCTCCCTTTTGGAGCCTTTTTACAAACACTGAAATTTCAAATTAAAGAGCAAGCATTCTGGTAGTCTGCCCTGGCACAGATAATTTATGATAACGAGATGTAATAGTTTCGCGATGACTACTTAACCTATCCTTATACGGCACATACCAATTAAGCTCCGTCTTATATGTATCAATAGTATAAGAACGCTCTTCAGAACATTTATTTATAGCGACTAATCCACTTTTATCACGCTTAAAAATGAGCATGCACTTATCACTATATAAAGTGTCCATCTGTTTCCCTTTCATATCATTATGAAAGCTAATCATTTTAACCATATAATCACGATTCCAAACATCCTCCCATCGACGATTATCTTTATCTTCATCATCAGAAAGAGCGTCACTATAAATTAAAGGAGATCCACCATCCTTACCTAAAATATAGGCATAAGCTAATTTTTCATTAATAGGAGTCATTATTTGATAACGAAAACCATCATTCGTCGGAATATCATGCGTAATAGTAAAGGTGATGGCTCTATCACCAGGCAATGCTTGGCCATATTCTTGTGGGTCATGAAGTAAAGACATGCTTCCATCATAAGAGAATGCAGACCTTATAGAAGCAAATAAAGGAAAATCATATGCACCATGATTCGTGTTATTCAAATATGGTTCAAGAAATGTATGATACTGAGAATCACCCTTACCACCTGTTGTAATTACTTCACCAAAAACATGCATTCCCGACGTTATATCAGACGTAAATATTTGGTTAACTTGATAATCACTCATATGCTTAACGGCATCAATCCTAAAGCCTTTTATTCCCATACTTTTTAAAGATTGAAGATATTGACGCTGTTGCTTAATGACATAATCACTTGGATCTAGATCTGGTAGCCCTGTATCTTTATCGTTACCACACAATCTCCAGTATTGTACATTTCCAGGATCGCCATAATCAGATATACAGCCTGCAGGATGAAAGTCAAAACTAGAAAATATCCCTTTACTTAGATCTCCAAAAAGCTTTTGCTTGTTTATATACTCACTGTTTTTACTATACTGATTTAACAACTCTCTACCGGGATAGTTTAGATCACTTCTTTTCCAACTCTCATTAGCCATATGATTTAAAACTATGTCTGCGTATACGTCTACACCTTCCTTTTTAAGCGCTGAAATTAACGTCTGTAAATCTTCTTTATTACCTAAAGGTGAGTCAATTAAGCGAATATCTTGAGGCTGGTAACGTGCCCACCACTCTTTCCCTGAAGATTTTAATGGTGGAGATACTAAGACTTTTTTATAACCTGCTTTTGCAATATTCTGGGCCTGACTAGTGATGTCACTATATTTCCAATTAAAAGCATGAAGAATAGTGTCAGCGTAAACATTGCTTTGCGCTCCAAGCAGAAAAGTAGCACCTAACAAAATTTTTATTATTGAGTTTGATACAAATCGTAAGTTTCGTTTCATAATAATTGACTCGTGTTGTTATTGGTTTAAACAATATAAATCTAACTCTTTTTATAAAAAAATCCTTTCCTCTGCATATTGGATCTCCACCTCATTTTGTATAGGTCTAATTATCTATTTAGAATTTATTCATAGCCAAGCTTAATTTTGATTCTTAACACGCATTTATTTATGGTGATATAAGCAATTCGACCATCAACTAAACGGTAAAATTTGAAATTTAAGTGTTTTATCATGTGAAACTGACTGGCAATCACAAATTTGAGCTTTTTCCTTAACTCCCAACTACAGAGTAAATAACTAATAAATTACATTTTGTTGTCATACTTGCCTACAAAAAGTGACGTGGTTAAACCTTCATCCATACTTTTTGTTCTTTAATTACAGACTCAGCCTAATAAGTGTGATTTATTTCAAATTTAATATTATCTCCCCCCTTTACCCCCCCCCCCTTTACCTAATTAAAAAGGTTGATGTTATTGCCACCCATTTACTTATCATCACAGAAATAATTAATTATTTCTGAACTCTTAGCCAACTTTATAAATAACCGAGGGATTGAGACAGTGAAAAAAAATACGACACAATTTAAATATTCAGCACTTGCGAAAATAATTATACCGCTATGCTCTGCAGCTATTACCGTAGGGTGTAATAACAATTCATCTACACCTTCAAAACCTGTCACTCCCACGATCCCAGATGAATTAATAGAACCGAGTATTTCACAACCAGTTCCAATTGAACTTCGACCGACAATCACCCTACCGGATGACGCACAGTTACCATCTAAAGAACAATTTGTGATTAGCTATATGATCGGTGATGCTCCGAACGTCTTACTACAGTCAAGTTCGCCCACATACGCTAATTGGACACTAAACTGCAAGAATATAAAACCCATATCTACAACTAGCACTGATGAATTTGGCCCTGTTTGGCTACTTAATAAAAATGTACTCAATTCATGTAGCACGCTAGAAGCAAAAGATGGAAACCAGATAACACAAGTTAAAGTAGCTATTAGTGAAGCTGATTTAGGAAAAGAATTTTTTGTTGCAGACAATAGCACTAAAAAAGTTGAAGGGTCCCGTCGAGATGGACTACTAACGGCTAAAGGGCTTCCGCAGGCTGGAACAGATGTCACCATGCCTGAAACCATCAAGCCAAGGGCGTTTGATGCACCTCAAGAAGGCATGGTTGCATTGCAAATTTACGATGCCATGGGTGATTATACACCCCACGAGAACATGACCCTTCATCTCTGGGGAACAGATAAAAGCCCAGATGGGGGTTGTGAAGGGTTAATTGATACAGCCAGAAATAAAGATTGGAACGATACCTCCGTTATCCCAGACGATAATGATGAGTTTGGCCCTATTTGGTATCTTCCTGTCACAAATACAGAATCTGGTTGCTTCAATGTTATCTTCCGTAATGGAAATAAAGATAAGCTTATTGACTCAAATATCAAAATAGATATTGCAAGTATGGGGGATAATCGCTCAGTCACTTTTATTCCAGGTAGTACTACTCAATACGATACTCGCGCACAAGCTTTTAAATTAGCCGGACCATCATCTGAATTCTCAATCGATACCTTAAGCGCGATCATGCTAGACGATAAAACTCTTGTATGGAAAGGTGGTGCGAATGCTGACATGGTCCAAATTATGTTCAACCATGATGGTAAATATAAAGTTAAAGAAATCATTAAAGATGGAAAGTCTAAGAAGGTAGTTTCTGGTGCTTCAATTATATTGAATTCTACAAGTCTAACGATAGAGCAAAAAACCAAATACCCTCATCTTGCAGACTACCCAGCATTTTCTTTACCCACTCTTCCAGCAGATATAGCACTTTCTTCATTAGTGAAAGGCAGTATGGTCGCAATTGCGTCAACCAGTAATGGTAAGTTTCGGTCCACCACTGGTATCCAGTACGCGGGCGCATTGGATGCATTATTTGCCCAAGAAGCCACGGAACTGCAATATGGTCCAATCTATAATAATAACGACGTAACTTTCCGGCTTTGGGCTCCAACCGCCAGCAGCATCGAGCTGGTTATCTACAATAGTAATAAATCAGAAGCTCAACGTATTGCAATGATTGAAGACAAAACATCAGGTAGCTGGAGTGTTGAACTTGAAAGTAACGCAGTAGATGGGAAATTCTATCGTTATGCAATGAAGGTATTCCAACCTCGTGAACAAAAAGGATACGGCTATGAAGTTACTGACCCGTATTCAGTTAGCCTTTCAACTAACTCCATCTACAGTCAGGTAATTAACTTAAATTCCGACAAGTTAAAACCAAACGGCTGGGATAACTTAGCCTCCCCTCACTCCCAAAAGGAAAGCGACCTTTCTGACATTGTGATCTATGAATCACACGTCCGTGATTTCTCAGCGCGCGATGAAAGTACACAGAATAAAGGCAAGTACCTTGCCTTTACTGAGCAAGAATCCGTGCCAGTCGTTCACCTTAAGCAACTGAGTAAAGCAGGCATGACCCACTTGCACTTAATGCCAGTATTCGATATTGCGACTATTAACGAAGACCCGAAAAAAGTAGCAAATATCGACCAAGCATTTAGTAAGCTTTGTGAGCTAAATCCAACGATAAAACAGTCTGAGTTTTCAAACTATTGCACAAGTGATGGCTCTATTGCAGATGCCTTCGCAGAACTTGCTGAAGTCGACAGCAAAAACAATGCAAAAGTTCAAGAGCTCAATGAATACGTACGTAGCGTCGATAGCTACAACTGGGGCTATGATCCGCTCCACTACACAGTACCAGAAGGTTCGTATGCAACAGAGTCCGAAGGTTCCAAGCGGATCCTAGAATTCCGAAAAATGGTTAAATCAATCAAAGAAGATATAGGTATGAATGTGATTGTGGATGTTGTTTATAACCACACTAATGCATCAGGCCTGAATGACAAGTCGGTACTAGACAAAGTTGTTCCGATTTATTACCAACGCTTAGTTCCTGATACTGGCGCGATAGAAACGTCAACATGTTGCGATAACACAGCACCAGAAAATGCAATGTTTGCCAAACTTATCGATGATTCAATTCGAACCTGGGTAAAAGAATACAAGATTGATGGATTCCGTTGGGATTTAATGGGCCACCACCCGCTTTCTCAAATGCAGAAAACACTTAAGGCTGCCCGTCAAGTTAATCCAGACGTATACTTCTATGGTGAAGGTTGGAACTTTGGTGAAGTTCAAGACGACAAGCGTTTTGTTCAAGCGACCCAAAAACACTTAGGTGGTACGGGTATTGGTTCTTTCTCTGATCGACTGCGTGATGCCGTACGTGGAGGTAGTCCATTTGATACCGGAGAAAGTATACGTAAAACACAAGGCTTTGCTACGGGCGCCTATGTGATGCCGAATGAGCTAGTCGACATTGCAGCCAATGTTAATAATGATGGGGTATCAAATGAATTAACACGTGCACTGCATCAAATAGATCTCACTCGTTTAGGTATGGCCGGTAACCTCAAAAATTTCGAATTTGTTGACTATAAAGGCAACACTCAGAAAGGTTCAACGTTAGACTATAATGGTCAGGCAGCTGGCTATGCAGAACAACCTTGGGAAACTCAAAACTATGTCTCTAAGCATGATAACCAGACGCTTTCGGACATTAATATGTACAAAATATCACACGATGTCTCACTAGACGATCGCGTTCGCATGCAGGCGATCGGCATTTCTACCGTGTTACTTGGTCAAGCTATGCCATTTAACCATATGGGTGGTGAACTGCTGCGTTCTAAATCTATGCAACGTGATTCCTACGATTATGGGGACTGGTATAATCGTGTTGACTTTACCCTTAATGACAACAACTGGAATAAAGGTCTTCCAGCAAAAGATAAAGACGCCGCCAACTATGACTTAATCGAAAAGATACAAACAGCAAACGCACAACCAAGTCCCGCAAACCTAGAGCAGATGTTTGAATTCTACAAAGAGCTGCTTCGACTTCGTAAAGCATCACCACTGATGACGCTACCGAATGCAGATGAAATTATAAGTCGAGTTGATTTCCGTAACGTAGGAGAAGGTCAAATTCCGGGAGTAATTGTAATGAGCATCGATAATGGCCTAACACAAACAACGGATTTAGACAGCAAACTTGACTCTATTGTTATTATAATTAATGCGACACCTCAAGAACAAACAATTGGTAATTTCCTCGATAACAGTAATCATGCTGTCGATCTTATAGGATTTAAACTGAGTACCACGCATAACCAAACTAACTCTATAGCCAGTAACGCTAGCTTTACTAATGGTCAATTTGAAGTTCCGCCATGGTCTAGTGCAGTATTCGTCCAGGCTCGTGATGGTGAACGCGGAGCAGGCCTCCCTGTTGCGCTGAAGGCCAAGATCGAATAAGTTTAATTTGTGATAATCAAGCAAAATTGCGAGTTAATATTAGTCCGTGATTTTGCTTCACTTTAACCCAACTCTAATTATTCAGCTATAGTTAGCAACTAGAATAGGGTACTGATTTCAATATCGAAGATATTAAAAAGGAAGCATTTCAGCTTCCTTAAATTATGTATCTATCACACGTTCTAAACGCTATTTATTGGCTATAAATCAGCTAACGCTGCATTAATTTTTTTAACTGCATCACTTGTTACCCATTGACTCCACATTGCCTTATTATTCAATAAGAAGTGTTCTGCGGCATAATCACCATCGGCTTGCTCTTCTTCTACCCAAGCAAGCTGTTGATTCATTTCGCTATTAGTAAATGAACGTTTGGAAAGATACTGCATAACCGCTGGTTCTCTTTTAGAAAAACTAGTTGTGACAATGCTCTGTACAGGTGCGGCAGGATAATCCGTCACTTTCGGGTTTTCACAGTCTTCGATGATGGTACAGTTTTCAAATTCATCACGATTAAAACCAGTACCGAAATCAACACGTACCATCTCATACTTATCCATAAGCGCGGTTGGCGACCAATAATAGCCAAACCATGCTTCTTTATTTTCGTACGCTTTTACCATTGAACCAGCTAATCCAGCACCGGAACCAGGATCCACCAAGTCAAAACCGTAGTCAGAAAGGCCCATCGCGTTGAATAAGTTGGTGGTTGATATCTGGCAAGTCCAGCCTGCAGGACACGCCATAAAAGCAGAGCGACTTGGATCTTCTGGGTGTTTAAATAATTTAGCATTGGCCTTAATACCAGCTAACGTAGCTAAAGACGGATCTTTCTCTACCATATACGCAGGCACCCAGAAACCAGAAACGGCACCATCAGAAAGTAAATCCCCCGCAACAACAATACGACCTTCCTCCCCGCCTTTTTCCAATGTTGTCCTTATCTGGTTAGTCCAAAATTCGGGCGCGATATCAGGGGTGTTTTTTTCAATCATCGACGTCGCTGTTATCGTCGCGTTACCAGGTACAATTTCAACATCACAGCCATAACCATTTGTTAAAATGAAAGCATCAATATTGGCCACTAACGTTGCACTGCCTAAGTTCATATCCGCTATTGTCACTGAACCACATTCAGCGGCAAAAGTATTGAAAGACGCCATCGTTAATAGTATTGCCAAAGGGGATTTTTTAAACATAATAAAACCTCAAATTAAACTGAGTATATTGGTTGAAAGTAATTAACGTTATTGTAACCATTATTTTTGATTGCACATTAATTTTCACTAAAATAATTTAACTTACCAGTCAAATTCAACTAGTTAATCGCTAATTGCAATATGATTGGCGCTTATTCAAACATACACAATACTTAATATAAGTCATTGAATAAGGATGCCAAGCGTGAAACATGAATCAATGGAGTTTGATGTTGTCATTGTCGGTGCAGGTCCAGCTGGATTATCCGCGGCCTGTCGCTTGCGCCAACTAGCGCTAGAATCTGGCACCAAACTGAGCGTTTGTGTACTCGAAAAAGCTGCTGATATTGGTGGTCATACCCTTGCCGGTACTGTTTTTGAATCCCGCGCATTAGACGAGCTTTTCCCCGATTGGCGAGACTTAAGCTCCCCCGTGATCAATGCCGTAAAACGAGATGAAACCTGGCTGCTTAAAAATGCGACCACTGCCCGTCGTGTTCCCAGTATGTTAGTCCCATCAAGCTTAGACAACAAACATAACTATATCATCAGTCTTGGTGAATTGTGTATTTGGTTAGCACAACAAGCACAAGATCTCGGTGTTGAAGTCTTTACGGGTTTTGCTGCCAATAATTTAACATTTAATGAGGATGGCAGCGTCAAAGGTGTTATCACTGGTAATATGGGGTGTGATAAACACGGGAAAGAAAAAGACAACTTCATGCAGGGTATAGAATTGATTGGTAAATATACCTTGCTCACAGAAGGCTCGCGTGGTCACCTAGGTAAACAATTGATCGAAAAATATAAGTTAGATAAAGACGTAGACCCACAACATTACGGACTGGGTATTAAAGAACTGTGGCAAATCGATCCAGCCCTTCATCATCCGGGGTTCGTGATGCACAGTATCGGCTGGCCATTAGCAGAGCACGGCGCCACTGGCGGAGCATTCTTATATCACCTAGGAAAAGATCAGGTTTATGTTGGTTTGATCACCGACTTGAATTATCAAAATCCCAATCTCAGTCCTTTCGACGAATTTCAACGACTCAAACTACACCCCGCATTTAGTCGTTACCTTAAAGGAGGAAAGCGCCTTGCATACGGAGCAAGAACGATTACCAAAGGCGGCTATAATTCTCTGCCTAAAATGGTGTTCCCCGGCGGATTATTACTTGGTTGCGATGCAGGTACACTGAATGCGGCAAAATTAAAAGGTACGCACACTGCAATGAAAACAGGAATGGTTGGTGCCGAAACCGTATTTTCAGCAATCGTATTAAATAAGGAAAGTCTTGATAATTTCACCTTATTATACGAAACATCTTGGGTATACCAAGAATTATATCAATCTCGCAATTTTGCCCCCATCACCCACAGATGTAATGCCATGTTAGGTATTACATGGTTTGAACAGAACATACTACATAAAAGCTTACCTTTTACGCTGCACGATTCAAAAGCAGATCACAGCCAATTACAAAAAGTGAGGTCCGCCACAGACATAATTTATCCCAAACCAGACAACAAATTAACGTTTGATCGGTTAAGCTCAGTCTTTTTAGCCAATATACAATATGATGCAGACCAACCTTGCCACCTTAAACTCACCGACCCCAGTATCCCTATGTGCTCTAATCTGCCCCGCTTTGCAGAACCCGCACAACGTTATTGCCCAACGGCCGTCTATGAAATAGTAACTATCGACAAAGAAGTGAAATTCCAGATTAATGCTGAAAATTGCATTCACTGTAAGGCATGTGATATTAAGGACCCCTCACAGAACATAACATGGACACCACCGGAAGGCGGTAGCGGCCCCAATTACTCTGGCATGTAATGCAAAGAATACTCATCACCATTATCTTAAATAGTAGATATAGAAAAGCGCTACTAATCAATGATTAGTAGCGCTTTAATGTAAGTTGTTCAATCAGCGTAGTGAGTTACGCAATTAACCAACTTTATCTAGCTTTACCGGATTAAGCTTTACTACTTGTGCATTAATGTAGTCAGTGACAGCAGCTTGTTGTTCTTTACTTAAGTACAAACCAAGCTTAGTACGACGCCATAATACATCTTCCGCTTTCTTAGCAAATTCAGTTTCAATCAAGTAATCAATTTCGCGGCTATAAACACCTTGGCCAAAGTGAATACCGAAATCAGCTTCAGATTTGCAATCTTTAAATAAATCCCAAGAATCTGTACCAAACTGATTAACATAACGCTTAGCTGTTTCAGGGTTTAACCATAGATACTGTGAACAGATATTTTCAACTAGCTGCGTACGCGGATAGTTAAAGTCACCACCTGGTAGCGCTGTATCAGCAGTCCATGAATCACCTAACTTGTCAAAGTACGGTGAAATTAGATTCATCGCAGACTCTGCAAGCTTACGATAAGTCGTTAACTTGCCACCGAAGATAGATAGCAATGGCGCTTGTGTGCCTTCTTGCTCAATTTCCAGTGTATAATCACGTGTGATCGCTTGTGGTGATGACGATTCATCATCACATAATGGACGCACGCCACTATAAGTCCAAACAACATCACTTGGTGCAAGTTGTTTAACAAAATGTTCATTTACAACATCAATCAGGTAATCAACCTCTTCGTCAGAGATCGCAACTTTACGTGGGTCACCAACATACTCAACATCTGTTGTACCGATAATTGAGAAGTCTTCCATGTAAGGAATAGCAAATACGATACGGTTATCTTTATTTTGTAGAATGTAAGCTTGTTCTTCATCATGAATGCGTGGCACAACAATGTGTGAACCTTTCACCAAACGAATGTTTCGTGGTGATGTTTCTTCCATACTGTCATCGAAGAATTGCTTAACCCAAGGGCCAGCTGCATTCACTAATGCACGCGCTGTACGCTCGAAACGAACATTTGTTTGCTCGTTTAGAATAGTGACTTGCCATAAACCATCTTTACGAACGGCTTTTTCTACACGGCAATAGTTTTCAACTTCAGCGCCATTACGTTGTGCTGCCATTGCATTTAGAATAACTAAACGCGCATCATCAACCCAGCAATCTGAATATTCAAAACCTTTGGTAATTTCTTTTTTAAGCAAACCAGATTTCGCTAAATTTACTTGTTTACTGCCTGGTAACGTCGTACGTTTACCCAAGTTATCGTACAAGAATAAGCCTGCACGAATCAGTATTGCAGGACGTAAGAAAGGACGATGTGGTAAACGGAAACGCATTGGTTTAACAATGTGTGGCGCTTTCTTAAGTAATACTTCACGTTCTGCTAATGCTTCAGATACTAAACGAAATTCGTAATGCTCAAGGTAACGCAAACCACCATGAATTAATTTAGAGCTTGCAGATGAGGTTGCTGAAGCAAAATCGGCTGCTTCATATAAACCAACAGTTAAGCCTCGGCCTGCAGCATCTGCAGCAATACCGGCACCATTAATACCACCGCCAACAACGAGCAGATCTAGCACTTCATTGGTCATTACTTTCTGGTTTCCATTATTCATACTTAACTCACTTTAATACATTCTTGTCTGAGCGAACGACCGCTACCGAACATCTATAACTAATATAAAACACTTTTATATTAAAATCACCACTTACTTTCGAATTCGAGCATTTATTTTCACACTTCGAACATCTTCATTTAAACTTGTGTCTAAATGAATGTTCGAATAGCTATTTATTATTAACAACATGTCAATTTGATGACGAAAATAGACTAAATAGCAATAAAACACATTAAAATCACACAAAAAAAGAGCGCCACTATATAACTTAATGGCACTCTTTCAATTTAAAGTGACAGCCTATTGGCAATCAAACTTAAAAACGATTACAGTAAATCATCTTCTTCGTCATGACCTTCAGACCATGATTGCGCAGCTTTAACAGCACGTTTCCAACCACGGTAACGACGTTGACGTTTTACTTCATCATCATGTGCTTCAAATGATTTTTCGATAACAGCTTTGTCAGAAAGTTCGTCAAGGCCATCCCAGAAACCAACAGCAAGACCAGCAAGGTATGCAGCACCTAATGCTGTAACTTCCGTTACTGCAGGGCGTAATACCGTTGTATCTAGTACATCAGCTTGGAATTGCATTAGGAAGTTATTTGCTACAGCGCCACCATCTACACGTAGTTCAGCTAGCTTAATACCTGAATCAGCTTGCATCGCATCCAGTACGTCACGTGTTTGATACGCGATACTTTCTAGTGTTGCACGGATAATGTGGTTAGCACCCACACCACGAGTTAGACCAACAATCGTACCGCGTGCGTATGCATCCCAGTACGGAGCACCTAAACCAGTAAACGCAGGAACAACGTAAACACCATTTGAAGTCTCAACTTTAGTCGCAAAGTATTCAGAATCTTTTGCATCTGAAAGTAACTTCATTTCGTCACGTAGCCATTGGATAGAAGCGCCACCCATGAATACTGCACCTTCGAGTGCGTATGCAACTTCACCGCGTGGACCACATGCTAACGTAGTTAATAGACCATTCTTAGATGTTACTTTTTCTTTACCAGTGTTCATTAATAAGAAACAACCAGTACCATAGGTATTTTTAGCTTGACCTTGCTCTACGCACATTTGACCATAAAGTGCAGCTTGCTGATCGCCCGCGATGCCAGCAAGAGGGATACGCGTACCACCCTTACCACCGATGTTCACTTGACCATACACTTCTGAAGAAGATTTCACTTCTGCCATCATTGATAGTGGAATATCAAGAATCTTAAGTAGTTTCTCATCCCACTGTAGTGTATTGATGTTAAACAACATTGTACGTGATGCATTTGTGTGGTCTGTTACATGAACGCGCCCTTGTGACATTTTCCAAACTAACCAAGTGTCAACCGTACCGAACAGTAGTTTACCTGCTTCAGCGTCTTCACGAGCACCCTCTACATTATCAAGGATCCATTTAATTTTTGTACCTGAAAAATACGGGTCAACAACCAGACCAGTGTTTTCACGAACATAATCTTCAAAACCTTCATTTTGTTCTTTTAGTTTCTCGCACATATCTGCAGTACGACGACACTGCCATACAATTGCGTTATAAACTGGCTTGCCTGTTTCTTTATTCCAAACAATGGTTGTTTCACGTTGGTTAGTAATACCGATAGCTGCGATTTCATCACTGCTGATACCTGTTTTCGCTAACGTTTCAACTAACACTGAGCTCTGAGTTGCATAAATTTCAAGTGGATCATGTTCAACCCAGCCGGCTTGCGGATAGATTTGTGTAAATTCACGTTGAGAAACGCTGACAATATTTGCATCGTGGTCAAGAATAACGGCACGAGAACTAGTTGTTCCTTGGTCTAAAGCAATAATGTATTTTTTCTCAGTCATTATGAAGTCCTTTATATTTCATTTGGTAGAGTACTTTATACTTAGTGTTTAAAGTAATTAGGTCTTATTTAACTATATATTAAAGTATTAATTTAATTATATACCCAAGCGATTCTCTGATGTTACATATTGATTTTACTTATTCATTGTAAATAATATCGTATTCAAAATCGCTTGGGTGTTATTCAAAGTTGCATACTATACTTTAGCAACTACACCTTCAGCTGATTCATCATCACACTGGTTTGGGATAGTACAACCGTGACCTGCTGATGGTAGATATTGACCAATCACTTTTGGATACAACCAACCACCAAAACATGCACCTACAATTGGACCTAAAATTGGTACGATGAAGTAAGGAATATCTTTAGCGCCTGTTAGTGCATAATCCCAACCCGCGAAATAAGCGAATAGTTTTGGACCAAAGTCACGTGCAGGGTTCATTGCAAAACCAGTTAGTGGACCTAAAGAACCGCCAATGACAGCAATTAACACACCGATAAGAACAGGGTTCATTGCGCCGCGTGGTTCACCGTTATGCTCATCACCTAACGCTAAGATAGCGAACATTAATACTGCAGTAATAACAAACTCAACCGCAAATGCGCCAATGAATGTTAATGATGGGTGTGGGTAAGTTGAGAAAATACCCGCTGTTGATAGCGCTGCTTCACTGTTACGTAGGAAACCGTTCGCGATTTCGTAGTCAGTAAATAAGTTGCTATATAAGCCGTATACTAAAGCAGCTGAACAGAAAGCTCCTGATAACTGAGCGAAAATATAAGGTAATACTTTGCTTTTATCAAATCCGTGAAAAGCTGCTAAAGCAATCGTCACAGCAGGGTTAATGTGAGCACCAGATACACCGGCCGTACAGTAAATAGCAACTGCTACCCCCATACCCCAAATAATACTGATTTCCCATTGACCAAAACTAGCGCCTGTTAATACTAATGCAGCTACACAGCCGACACCAAAAAAGATTAACAGTCCAGTGCCAATAAACTCAGCTAGGCATTCGCCCATCAGAGTATGCTGTTTATTGTTAGCCATGATTCATTCCTTTGTTATATTTTTATGTAGGGTTTATGTACACAATGTTCGTGTGATTTTAAATTTACACTTTTAATACATAATTAAAACAAACAAAGAATAAAAATGAGCGTTCGAACACACAAATACGCTCAAATAAGACACGTTGAGTTATATAAACTAACAAAATACGCAGTATCGAGCTGGTTTGACCAGAATAAAATCATATATGGATGGAATTATATTGCATACCTGTAACAACAATTAACACTTTATTGGTAATCAAACGTGTTTAAATCGCATGAACACTTAACACTGTATAATCATAAAGGGCTAAAATGTAAACAAACGAACACTGTAACGACAATATGATTAAAACGAACAAAATACGATTAAACCATCAGCAAGCTTAACCGTATCAACATTGTATTCACTAGGCTAATGTGATCCTACTGCGAGATAGCAGAATGATCGCTTGGCTTTGATGTCGCACTTTTTATAAGCATGTATATACACATCGTTAACATGCAAACACCAAGGTATGTAACTAAGCCGTTGTTATAATGCTTAAAGCCTTGTGCTGCAACAGGGCCAACAACGGAACCCACGCTATAACTTAATAGCATGATCTCTGTTGCCGAAACAATTTTACTAATGCTTAAATTATCGCACGCTAGCGAGATCGCAATCGGGTATATCGAGAATACACTCGCACCTAATAGCATATAGCTTGAACTTAATAACACCGAATCACGGGTCGTTAATATCCCGATAATCCCTAACACGCCAAGCAAGCAGAATAAAGACATTAGCAATGTCTTACTCATTTTTGGTGATAAATAGCTGACTAATGGTTGTACTAACATGCCACCTAAAATAATGATCGCCATCAACATTCCCGTCTGCTCAGCACTACCTGTTTGCGCTTTAATATACAAAGGCATCAAACCATAAACAGGTGCCATTAACATACCCGACACTAAGCAACCCAAAATTGCAGGTCGGCTAAGTGTTTTTAGTTCTGCTAACTTGATCTTTTGATGGCCAGTACAATCAGGTTGTCCTACTCTAATTAATAGTGGTGGTAGTATGGCAATCAACAATACAGCAATCACCATGCTATAAGGAAAAACCCCCTCGACGCCGATTGGTACAAGTCCTAACTGACCAAGTGAGTTACCACCGTATAGAGATGTCATATATAAACCAAGACGCTTTGCACGTTGTTTTGCTGTGTCAGCCATTAATAGCCAAGATTCAACAACAACAAATACGCCAGCTACAGCAATACCTGCAATAAAACGAGACGCTAACCACGTTGCGGCCGTAGGCACTGCGATCATTAAAAATATTGATAATAACAACACACTTAAAAATAAAATAAACGCAAGGCGATGACCTATTCTGGCGACGACTCTTTCTATCTGTAATGAACCAATTAGTAGTCCCAGATAAAAGATACTTACTAGCCAAGGTGTTAGTGTCAGACTTAGACCAAATGATGGTAGTGATAACGGAATTAGGCTCATTAAAAAGCCAGATGCAATAGCAAAAAATGACAAACCAACAACAGGTACGAAAGTACTGCTTCGTGGGTTTGTGCAGGCGAATGTTCCCACCTTGTATCCTCAAGTTAAGTTGTTTAAATGTAGGTTATGCGACTATATGTACACCAGTTGCTGGTTACTGCATATTTCGGCGAGACTTTAATCCTAAATCATTAGGAAGTAAAGATCATTTTCATACAATTTAAAATAATTTATAAACTATATAGATCTTACTTATTTACCTTATTTCATAAGGTTACTGACATGTTAATATTTTACAACGTCATATTTTCAATAATTCACTGTAAATGAAACACAAATCAAACACAGTAAAAAACCAAAGCTCTATTTAAGTAACAAAAATGCTATAAAATGTAATTTTAAAACAACATTAACACCTATTTATAGCAGCTTGGTTTTAATAATCATTAAAATGGGAACGCTAATAATTTCACTTCATAATTAGTTATCGAGTACACGAATAATTCAATCATTATGGAGTGGCGACTGCGACTTTTCAGCGCTGAATTAGAAGCGTAAATTGAAGACTTAGCGACCTTAGGATTCGATTGGATTACGGCTGTTAAAATCGCCATATAGTACACGGTTTTTACCTGCGACCTTAGCTGCATACAAAAGTTCATCCGACTGCTTTATAATGCTTTTAATTGATTTAATTTGATCAATCGAAGACGTAGTGATAGCACCACCAGACATGGTGACGTGAAATTCAATATCCTCGCTATAATGCGGTAAGTTAGCGACCGCATCACAGATACGTTCAAAAATATCAATTTGTTTATTGTCTTTGTTATAAGCAATCAACAAACCAAACTCTTCACCACCGAGACGGAAAAACATATCTTTTTCACGGATCATATGCCGAATTGTAGTTGTAACCCGAATAAGAACTTCATCGCCGACAGGATGACCATAAGTATCGTTAACATGCTTAAAATTATCCAAATCGATGCTCATGAAAGAATAATATTGATGACGTTCAACACTTTTTAGCTCAGACATAAAACCACGACGATTTAATAGACCCGTTAACGGATCATGGTGTGATTCAGTTGCTAACTTTTGCGACACAAGACGTAGTTTCAGCGTGTATAATACCCAACCAGCAAGAACAATCGCAATAAAATAAAATGCAATATCAACAAGGCTATTTGTAATTAAATAAGTGAGTTTATCGCTAATTGAATTGGGCATAACTAAGCGTAAGTCAGTCGCTATACCATCAAAGCTAAGCGGATCACTAAGTATTGAATCACCGAGTAATGGATTCGGTTCATTAATAATATTGAAATCTGAGTCAATACCTGCAACCAAATCTTCCCATAGAATATCCATGTTAAGCACACCGTAAAACTTTTTATCCATAAAGATTGCAATGGAAAAAGTAATTACGTCTTTATTCAAACTAAGATCTGCATAAGGACCTGAAATAAAAATATTATTTGCAAGATTTTCAACACCCACACTTAATACTTTTTGCATATAAGGTCGTTTAAATAATTTACTTTCAAATTCACTCGGCTTAATAACTAAAGCATTATATTTTGGTGAAGTAATCACAAATTTGTCCATAGAGATAAAATAAAGACTAATCACATCTTCAGCACGACCAGCCATAAATGTCATCATTGGTGCAATCTTAATTGTCTCTGTGATCTTATTATGTAATACCGTATTTGGTTCACAACCAGAACCATCACTCACCACCAAAAAATTAGTCTCAAAGTCATACATTTGGTCATGACTAAAACGCTTTGATATTTGACAAGTGTCATCTTCGGTACGTTTAAAGTTTAAGTTAATCTCATCCGCTGATGGATTACGCAAACTGCTCAGTTGTGACATACCATATTGGATAGCTTGAAGTTGATAGAAAAACTCACCTAAACGCCCTTCTACCATTTGAAATGATTGTTGGAATTTATCTAACTGCTTAATCTCAGAGCGATTAACCTGATAAGTAATGATAACACCAATAATAATAACTAAATAAATAGCAATTCTAACTTTCACAATACACCTGTTTACCGCATATTTTTATGCCTGATAATTGGCTGGGGATAATATACTTATTTGTTAGTGATTACTATGGCTGACAATATAAGGATCTGCAACATAAACATCATGTTACTTAAATGCATACATTTTAAGCATAATATATCAATAATAATATTAAAAAATATAATTTTAGAATAAATCGCTTTATTGTACGAGTGAAATAAACCATATAAAGAATAAGGCCTCTATAAATATAGGCCTTATATACGTAAAGTCATTGAATCTAATACCCTATCACTATAACCAGAATGACCACGCTACGATTGATAAAATAAAGATACAAATAAAGTTCAGGTAGATACCAACATGCAACAATGGTTAAATGATATAATAAGGAAAATAAGAGTGAAGGCACTAATAAACCCGTGTATTATTATGCACTTAGATATCATGAAGAATACCATACGTAATAGACGAGTCGCTGCATTTAATAAGGGATAGAAAGTTTGAATTTAATGTTCATGGAAATGGGTATCCTACTCTTTGTATTTTCAATGATTGCCGTTGCAATTTTTGTACAAGCAAGAAAAGTAATATTAACCAAAAAGCGCCAAGTTTTAGCGGCACAACGTCGGTCTATAGAAGAAACCGAAATGGTTTTAAAGTACGCGACCTCGCTTGCATTCAGCACAAAACTTACGATCTTATTACACCAACGTATTATCGCCGCGCTCAAAAACATTTTAACCGTCGAACCACTGAGCGATAAAATTAAACATCATATTACTCAACAAAAAATGCATATTGCGACAGCTAAAATAGTATCTCCATCAGGTCTATTTATTGAACCTGTTGATGAGCAAACCACAATTGACTTAGCACGAAATATTGCACGTCTCAAAGCAATTTTGCGTCACGAGCTACACAAAAGAAACATCTCATTAGAAGATTGCGTCACTGAAGAATCTAAGTTGGAAAAGATTCGATTAAAACTGCGTTTGAGTAATTGCCTAATCAAAGCGACTACGTTTTTTGAGCATGAAAAATATAGCACTGCGGTAAAAATGTTAAATGAAAATATTACATTAATCGAAGCTATCGATCTCAAAGATGATTTTTTAATAGATAAACGAGACAACATGATTAAACTATTAAATAAATCGACCTATCAATTAGCTGAAATCGAATCTCAAAGTAAATTAGATGAACAACCAGAAAAGACTTCAGCACTTGATACTTTATTTGACCAACAACAACCCCGATAAATAATGAAAGAAGAGTGGACTCTATTACTCGGTCACCCCTTCTAAATCATGTTTAAACATAATTAATTCAGTAAGCTATCAGCTTAATCTTGGATTTTATCGTCTGTCTGTTTTTTTACATCATCCATTACTTCTGTAGCTGACTCACTCGTGTCAGATGCTGCTTCAGACACAGACTCAAGTGCAGTCTTAGCTTTGTCTTTCGTTTTATTATAAGCATCACTGGTTGCTTCTGACGCTGTATCTATTGCATTAGCTGTACTTTGTTTTGTACTTTCCCAAGCATCTACAGACGCATCCTTAACATCATCAGCCATTTCTTTAGCCTCATCGACAGCGCTTACAGCAGCGGCTTTAGTTGTATCTAACACATCCTTAGCTGTACTCTTTGCATCATCATAGCTCTGCTCTATGGCACTCTTATCCGGTTCTTCTTGCTCAGTGGCTTTTTCACTACTATCACAAGCAATGAGTAAACCCAAAGGTAATAAAATAATTGCAAGGTTACACATCATAACATTCACTCCTAATCGTGATTACATGAAATGCTTAAGTTTATCTTAAGTCCTATGAGCGTAGCAGCAAATGATAATTCGGCAATTATCATACCAGAGTGCTAAAGACAAAAAAGGCTCGTTATCTGCTTAAGATAACGAGCCTTTATCTAATAGACAACGCTATTATTTATCTGCACGACTCATGAATTTGTGATCAGTCGTATTAATCTTGATTTTTTCGCCGCTTGCGATGTATTCAGGTACTTGTACCGTAAGGCCAGTAGAAAGGATCGCAGGTTTAGTACGAGCACTTGCCGACGCACCTTTAATTGATGGGTCAGTTTCTACAATAACCATTTCAACAGCAGAAGGTAGCTCAATCGATACCGGCTTACCATCAACAATAAGAACTTGAAGACCTTGTGTGTCTTCTGTGATGAATAATAACTCATCAGCGATTATTGCTTTATCTAGACTGTAAGGTGTGTAGTCTTCTGTATCCATGAATACATATTCTTCACCATCAGAGTATGAGAACATAACTTGGTTACGTGTAAGATCTGCAAGATTAAGATTGTCACTGTCTTTGAATACTTCGTCAATTTTTGAACCTGTAACTACATCGTACATACGCATACGGTAGATACTACCACCAGCACGGCCTTGTGGTACTGAACGTTCGATATCACGGATAATGTATACGCCGTTATTATATTCAACAGCGGTATTCTTTTTAATGTCACTTGCCTTTGGCATTTTAGGTATTCCCAGTAATAAATTGTGTATAGAAAATAACATAAAGGATAAAACAGACCAAGTACTGCGACAAGGAAGCGCCGACTTATTCACCATTTTTAACGACTTTATTGTATTACTAAACAAATATCTATTTAAGCAGACCCTGGCTCACCGCCTTTTCCAGCTTCTGCTCTAACGACGTCCATACCTGTTTGCTACCTTTACCAATTCTGCTGTTAACCGAAAACACTTGTTCTTTCGAGATATTATGTGTTTTCCAGCTATGCCCTTCCCCATGTATGTTATGTAATAACGGAGGGATGCGATCAATGGCTTTGGCGTAAACAGAATCTGCTGTAACCCCTAGTTCAAATTCATGCCAAAGCTCTATATAGTCTTTTGCTTGTTCGGGCGGTAATATATTCAATAATCGGTTAATACCCGATGCTTCTTTCGCCTTGTTCTCTACCGTTTCAGCGGCATAAACAATCGTGTCTCCTGCATCTATTTCACCAAGATCATGCAACAATAGCATTTTAATTACACGGTCAATATTAATCTCATCATCCGCATAGTCTTTTAGCATCAATGCAGATATACACACGTGCCAACTGTGTTCTGCAGAGTTCTCATAACGATCTAATCCGACAGGCCTTGTCTTACGTAACACATCTTTAAACTTTTCAATTTCGACTATAAAATTTAATACTCTTTCAATGTTTTCCACACCAACTCCTTGGTCATAATACGTTTAGCTATTAATGAGTACACTTTATAATTTAACATTACTAAAGCTTATCCACCAGTACACTGCCACTAACTTTACGTTAGACAGCGAGTCCAACCGCAGTCGCTTGCATGGGAACAAAGCCTCTAAGCTCCTCAACACGAGATAACCAGCGTCTAACATGTGGATAGTCTTGTAACGATACGCCCCCTTCTGGCGCATGCGCGATATGGGTATAGTTCGCAATATCTGCAATAGTAGGTTTGTGTCCAACTAACCAAGGATTATGTTCTAAATGCGGGTCTAATTGTTTTAAAATCGCATGTGCTATGTCTAGCGCTTTTTGATGATCAAGTTTCGCGTGAAAGATATTAATTAAACGCGCAGTCGCGGGTCCATAAGCAACGCTACTCGCAGCAATGGTCAGAAAACCTTGTACTTGGGCAGCGAGTACAGGATCTATTGGCAACCAAGTATCCGCATTATCGTATTTACTGGCGAGGTAAATCAAAATAGCATTAGAGTCTGATAAGGTCACATCACCGTCTTCAATAACGGGCACTTGCCCTGCGCTATTTTTTTTCAAAAATTCAGGCTGTTTATGCTCTCCTTTCAACAAGTCGACATCAATAAGTTCCGTTTCTAATCCAAGTAACGATAACAGCAATTCCACTCTGTGGGCATGCCCAGACAGTGGATGACGGTATAGTTTGATTGCTGACATGAGATATCCCCAATTATTGCTTATGTCTATAAATAATAGCCGCTACTGAGCTAATCATCCTCGCTAGATCATACTTATTTGTAGTTATTACCTTTATACCTTCACGTATTTCAAATTTGATGTTAAATCTTTTTACTGTTAGCCCCACCAAGGATTGGATGCTTGCTCCAGCTGGTGGGTGCGTTGTATTTGTCAATAACATATTCGTTTATTTATAGACGTTCCCAAAGAGGTTAACACACTTACTTACATGGTTTTTATGCTTAAAGAAGGAGCGATTGTTTCAGCTTTAGTCGAAGGGAACAAAAATGCAGGAAAGGCATGTATTCCCGCTGTGACTCGATTCCTGAATCTAAAATAGAACAATGATTGTATTGCCATTATTACAAGTCTAAAGATTATGTTCTGACTAACAGTCGTTCAGCACCCTCCAACTAAAAAGAATACCGATAATTATACCAAACAAAAACTCAATCATTTTTACTTCTCTCAATATCAATGACCTAAAAGGCTATTGATATCTGCTCATCATTTACTATTAAAGTGAATAAGCTCTATAACTCCTTCTGGATTTACGACTTAAATTGAAAAAACACTAGAAAAATCTAGCATTAAGAGAGTAACTAAATCTGCTCTTATAGTAATTTTTAGATGTTAATAGTCATCAATAATCAAAATATAATCTCTATTATTAAAATAAATATTAAATGTTTAACTTTAGCCATTTTTAGATTTTACTTTCTAAAAAATTTATTAAAAAGAACTTAGATGTAATTTTAAAACCTGCCAATTAATATAAACAAGGTTAAATCATCCTTGTTAACAGTATTAAATATTAGTATTGGAACGTGTCGATATAAAGCAATGTTAAACCAGTCATTAAATATTTGCACAACTCTATTCCTAAAATCCATAGACCTGCGGTTAATATTTACTAACAGCTAACCAACCGATAGCATTTTGTTAACAAATATAGCCAGCAAACTATGTTAAAACAAAGCCTTAACTAAGTTAGAAGAATAAACATAAATTATTATAAATGAGACATAGAAAAGAAGCTAATTATGAAATCTATACAATATAAAGTTATCTATACAATATTAAGTATTCTAATTATTACATTTGTTAGCTACAAATTAATAAATCATAATAAACAAGAAACAGAATTAATTGTTGATCCACTTGCGTCATTAGATTTTAACCCTAAAAAAGGAAATGAATACATGGAAGCTAAAATGATACGATATGAATTAGACAAACCTCTTTTAATTATCAAAGAAAAAAAAGGTATGCTAGCCTGTGCTTATATTAATGTAGAGACATGCAACAAAACTAATGAAGCATGTGCCATTGTATCTGGTGTTAGTAGCTATAAAGATATGATGTCTGCAAAAATAATTGCGGTATCAAATGAAGCATTAAATCTAGGTGTTAATGTTGGTGATACAGGCATAAGCGCTATAAATCGATTTAAGTAACCATGAGTTAATTAATATAACAATTATTGTATCTGTATTTTATTTATCTGTAATATCTCATTGAACACAACATCATCACGTCTGAGATGATTATGAGTTGGGGAAAAATCAGATGAAATAATGATTAATCTCAATCACTTTCATAGTAGAATGTTTATAAAGCTAAAACAGTGATTTAAAGGGATAAACAGTGATTGGAAAACACAAATTAGAATTAGATACCCCATGTCTGGTTATCGACAAGAACAAACTGATTCATAACATTGACACTATGCAACAATTCGCATCAGCAAAATCGAAGCATGTTCGTCCTCATGCAAAAACCCATAAATGCGTAGAAATTTGTCAGCTACAACTTGATGCGGGTAGCATAGGTATATCAATAACCAAGCCGTCGGAAGCCTATGAACTTGCCAAGGCCCATATTCGCCACCTGCTAATCACCTCCCCAATTGTCACTAAACAAAAATTGGCTACATTGGCTAAAATTATCAAGCTTGCACCAGAAACCATGATCGTCGTGGATTCTGAGGCTAATCTCACTCAGTTAAATCAATTAGGCAGCAAGCTTAACCTACATATTAACCTGCTTGTTGATATTGATGCAGGCATAGGTAGAACTGGCGCATCATTTGAAACTGCGTTTGATTTAGCATTATCAGTACACGAGCATGCCAACACTACCCTTAAAGGTATTCAGTGTTATGCCGGGCATTTCCAACACATTCTTGATAACGAAGAAAGAAAACAAGCGTCTGCCGCATTATTAAATAAAGCCGGTAAGCTAAAGCAAGACATTGAAAGCGCGACAGGTTTAGTGAATCTGATCCAATCAGGATCTGGCACAGGTACTTATGAAATAGACAGTGACATTGCGTCTGTCACCGAAATACAACCGGGTTCATACACTGTAATGGATAAGGAGTATTTCGATATTGAATATAGTGCAGGTCACTTCCAACCTGCGATGACATTACTAACCAGTGTTATCAGTGCCAATCATACAACGCATGTAACCGTTGATGCAGGCACCAAGGCGATTTACAAAGAAGCGACCCACCCACAAATAATCAGTCATGCAGGCCTTAACTATGAGTGGCATTACTTTGGTGACGAGCACGGTAAAGTATCTGGTGAACACTTACCTGCTGTCGGTGAGGTGATTGAAATGATCGTACCGCACTGCGATCCAACCATTAACCTACATGATAAATTCTATGTGGTCGAGAATGACATTGTTGTCGATATCTGGAATATCGCGTTACGTGGTAAATTAGCTTAGTTTTTTATCCTAAATAGGTGTCGGTCAAACGACATCTTTATTTATTCATATATAAATGACTCCTCAACTCCACTCTATTCTTTAATGCTAAATTCATACTCTCAAATGCGGAGTGAAATAATGGATACAGTTTCGCCCCTACAAAAAATGGAATTAATCCCGTAAACACTTCACCATGTATAAACTTTGTTTCGTTATCAGAGGTGCTCTCCAAACGGAAGTAATGCCTACCCTTTATTAGAGGCCACTTATTCATTAAAAACACAGCCTCCTTTTCATGCTTAAGCTCTTTTAAAATAACTTTTGCGATTTCAGGCTTTCTACCTTCCAATTTTACGGTTCTACAGCTTTACCAACGTTCAAACTACCATTTATTTCGGTCAAAAACGGATTCCATTCAGCATGCCCATTTAAATCCGTAAATACCTTCCAAACATCTTTAACAGAGGCGCCTATATTAATTTCAGTTTTAATTTCCATCATATGTTGTCCCCCTAACTTCTTAGCTGCTCTGTGCAACATAAAAACTCAGGCCAGCAATTAACCAAAAGAATATCCAAGATATGTGCTTACCTTTTGTGAACCCAGCAGATAACAAGCCACTCACTAAAAATACAACGCTGATCACCATTAGAATTTGCTTTTGAATATCCACAGTGGGGCTTGAAAGAATGAAAAGAATCGCTGCAAATCCCCACCAAGCCACTGTTGTTAAATGCCAAGCGAACCTTAAAATTCGTTTTGTAAGCCAGTCACTACCAAGAAGCGTTGGGAGCTCTCTTTTAAACAACCGAGTCAAAATAAAGCGTTCACCTAGGTAGGAATGTACGAGTCCGATAAATATTGCCAAAAAACTTCCTGTAACTAACATATAATCTCCATGATTGATTTTTTTCGGTCTGTAATGCTACAACACTAACTGACTTGTTCTGCTAAATGCCGCTAATAGCTTGGCTTGGATATGATATTTCCAAAACCAAACATTCTTGCTCACAAACAAATGGGCCATGAACCTCTCCCGGCGGACGACTTGCATAATCACCGGCTTCAAGCCAAACATCAAAAGCCACGTCAAAAAGACGACCTGACACTATGTATATCTCCTCAGGATAATCATGAGATTTCCCACCGAACATAGAGGTATCAGCACCCGCTTTAAACCGAGTTAGGCGCGTATAATCCCCAGTAACGTCATCCATAGATAACGTTAGTTGTTCAAGCTGTTCGTTTGTATCAGCAATCACATCCCACTTACTTTTATTCGCCGATACTAAAACATTCCAATACTCTATTGTACTTTTACTCATAACTATCCTTGTTCTATTTAATACTTCAATTATCTATACCGCTTTATAAATTATATTAAGATGAGTAATTCGTAGTGACTTTAAATATGCTGACTTAGCAGAGTAGTTAACTGAGTTTTACTCAATACGCCCACTGTCGACGATAACACTTCGCCATCTTTAAACAACATCATTGCAGGAAGAGCACGGATGCCATATTTGGCCGCGATTTGGGGACTAGTATCAATATTAAGTTTTCCAATTTTCACTTTACCGCTATACGCAAAAGCGATTTCTTTCAACACTGGGCCTACCCTTAAACAAGGGGCACACCAAGACGCCCAATATTCAACTAATACCGGTTGGCTGCCAGTCATTAACTCCGCTTCAAAGTTGTCATCCCTCAATTCTACAATTTTGTTCATCAAAAGCTCTCCATAATTCATATTTATTCAACGGGCATTAATCTAAGCTGTTGTTCATAAATATAAATTAAAAAGGAAAACTTCAGTTTATGATGACAAAAGTTATATCATTTTAGTTTGGTTTCACATACTTCAACGTCGAAAAATAACATTTTTCATCATCACACGACTTCTCTTCAATCAGCAAACTAAAAACTGAATAAATCTAAAAATAGATCAAGATTAAGGCAAAAGTATTAGCCGATGTGTGCCAGCGTAGCGAACTATAATCCCCCACGCCCTTATGGAGAGCATACGGTATACGGCTTACACCTTCCGTCCAGTTGTTAAAAAATGAACCCAGTCCATTCTGTCTATTTTCTCACATTCTTTAACAGCTAAAGCGACATCATATGGCACTTTAATATGCAGAACACTCCAATTATCTCCCGTTTTCTCAACGATCGAATACGATGCCATAGCGTTAAAGTTTTCCATTGAATGGACAATAGGTTCATCATCTGTATATGCTTGCAAACCGACACTGCCTGGATTTACGATAATTTGCCCCGTTGTTAAAGTCACGGCTCTAGGGGTGTGGGTATGACCACAGCAGATAAGCTTCGAGCCTTGCCCATTTAACAGTGTTATAATCTCGCTATCACTGCGTAGGCAAGCATACCCAAACTCAACATTTTCTAATAAATAGACTAAATCATTTTCAGGTGTACCATGACACAAATAAACATCATCATTTAATTGAACGTCAAACGGTAAGGATTTCATCCAATTAATAGGCTCTGCACCAAGCTCATCAATGATAAATTTCATTGTTGAATTAGAATCAATTTCTGCTTTTGTGGCTTCGAATATTTGGCGATCTTGATTACCACAAATAGTAACTATTTCATGTTGCATTAAAAGATCAAAAGTCGCCTTTGGTGCAATAGGCCCATAAAGAATATCGCCAAGATTGACCATTAAATCCACCGAATGCTTTTTTGCATCAGCAATAACGGCTTCCAATGCAAACACATTACTGTGAATGTCTGATAATACTGCAATCTTCATGATGTCCTCTTAGAATATAACACCGAATTCAGTAAGCAATTAAGTAGGTTACTTGAAGTCATATAGGTATCGTTAAGCCAGCGTTTTTGCGACTAACGCAGAATCTAAATATGCTCGAACCCGTACTACTTGATTACTCTCGAATTCACAAACCCAGCAATAGCGATTATTAAAATCAGCGCCTTTTTTGGTTATTGAATTTGCGACCAATTCAACGGATGCGGAACGGCCATCGGTTATACAAGAGAGTAATTTTAACGATAGAGGTGACTCTAATACTTCATTTAATTTTGAGATGGTGCCAGTAATGAAGTCTTGTTTTGATATATAAACGCCTGCAAGCGGATGAGTGCCCGTTACTTCCCAAACAACATCATCACTCACATATTCAAAAAAACCTTGAGGATTACCGTTTTCCAAATGCGAAAATATTTCAACTATCCATGCTTGATCAATCATTGTTCTCTCCTTGTAATATAATTTTACTTTACGGCTACGATTGTTTGAAATCCGTTACCGTTACTTGACTCTTCAATTTTAAACCCGATGCTTAAAAGCTGATTTTCAGTCCACTCTACAGATAGCCTAATCTTACGATAACAGCTTTTATTCAGCTCCCATTTTCCATCTGTTTTTATGTAAACAATGTCATGGATCTTAACCGTTGCGGGCTCATATTCTAAAAAACAGGTAAAAATGATATTTTCATCACTTCTCACAGGAATAAATCTGTCCGTATCTTTGAGTTCAGTCGATAAGTCACGAAAAGTTAAAATCAACTTCCCATCACCTTCAAGTAAACTAAATGAATCTTGAAATATTGTTAAAGCATCGTCTTTCGATTTTAGGTGTGTAATCGTATCCGTCATGCAAACGATCAATTCACAGTTAGCACTGACATGGTCTTTGAAATTCAAAATATCATCATTAATGGTGACAAGTGAGTGTTCACAAGCATTCGAATTCAGTTCATTCAATAATTTTTGGCTAAGGTCTATTGCTGTAACATTAAAACCAAGCTCAGCCAAAGGGATCGATTGAAAGCCAGAACCAGCGCCTAAATCAACAGCGATACCAGAGGATGAGGGAGTAATATTTCTACTTTTAAAAAACGCCACATTATTGCTTTTAGCTTGCTCAAACCCACCCATTAACCATGTATATACATCAGATAATAAGCTTTCGTAATGCTCTTCAGCAGTAACCATTAATACTACTCCTATGGTGTTTTCACCTGTAAATTTTACCCTGTTCGACGTTTAATATTATTCCGTGTCGTTGTATTTCCATAAAATGCCTCTAAAACTAAATACCCAATAGTCGATGCGAATATTAGACGCAAAATCAGCTCAAACGTAAAACTCAGATGATAGCTAAATTCGTTTAATATCAATAACAAACAATACCTAAACCTAGGAATATTACAAGGTTAAAATACAAAGTTAATCATTTGATATAGCACTGATATGAATGACGAAGGAAGTATATTGAAATGAAACCTGGATTCTATATCGAAAGGAAACTAGACATGTAATATATTCGAAGATACGTCGACTTAATTAGCTACTTGATTAACTGCAACAAATCCCATTTTGTACCATATAAGTCTTTAAATACCACAACAGTGCCGTATTCTTCGCTACGGGGTTCTTCAGTAAACTCAACGCCCTGATTTTTCATGAATTCATAATCACGCCAAAAATCATTAGTTTGTAGAAATAAGAAGACACGACCACCCGCTTGGTTACCAACAGATTGTTGCTGCTCTTCGTTACTCGCTTGAGCCAATAATAAATTGGTTCCAGTCGAGTTAGGAGGACAAATCTGAACCCAACGCTTCCCACCACCTAAATCAGTGTCTTCAACAAGCTCAAATCGCAGCTTTTTAGTATAAAATTCAATAGCGTCATCGTAGTTTTCAACAACTAACGCTACATTTCCGATTCTTTGTTCGATAAATTTACTCATTTAAATCTAACTTTAGTTTAAGTTCTTAATTTAATTTCCATTTTATAGTATGGAATACCTGATTTATTAAACTCATGCCCCTGTATTTCCAGACCAAATCGTCGATAGAAACCCACCGCAGTTTTACGGGCGTCACACCAAAAACAATCTACGCCTGCTACTTTCAATTCTTTAACTACATGAGCTATCACAAGAGAGCCTACGCCCTTCCCTTGAAAAGGTGGCAACGTGGCGAATTTTCGAAGTCTAGCGGTTCGACCTTCAATGTAAATTGAAGCAACACATATTAGTTCACCAGCAATATAAGCACCGTAATGGATGGTGCTTTCATCTCCGTCAACTTTGCAAAATGAAGGTTGCTTATTTGGCCATAATACACGATGTCGTATTGGCAGCGCCTCTTGCCATTGAATAGTAAGTATATTGACAATACTGTTTGCATCTTTGCTCGTAGCTTTACGTTTTTTAATGTTTTACTCACTTATTTTTCTCGCGATGACTAAGCCATGGTTACTTGACCCTAGCAGAGACGGTTCATCACATGTTTTTAGATGATAGCTCAACCATGTTTGATATTGCGCGGGGGTAAAGTTATTAACCCCTGACGAGATATATCGCCCAAATCCGTCTGTCGCTACATGACGTAATGTAGTAAAACCATGTGTGCTTACCAGCGCTTCCACTTCAGCTGGAGTAGCAAAGTAACCCACATTAAAAAAACTATCAGCAAGCTGACTTGGAACTAAACCCGATTCAAAAAGCGTGGATAGAACCTCTGGTGTAACCAGCTCTGGAGATTGCTGAGCGAACATACCGGCAACGAAATAACGCGAAATGTAAGCAATCGCTAACACACAACCAGGCTTTAGGATTCGATAAGCCTCTGAGATTGCTTGGTCACGCAGTTCTTGAGTCTGTAAATGATAGAGAGGCCCAAGAATAACGCAAAGGTCATGTGAATTACTTTCAATAAACGGAACTGAACAAGCATTACCTTCATAAATTAAAAGTGTTAAACCTTGTTCTTCGGCTTTGCGTTTCAAAATGTTAACTTGATCAGGTACCAGTTCGACAGCCGTTGTATTACAACCCATTTTCGAAAAATTAAGAGAATACCGGCCAGTTGCAGCACCGAGTTCGATAACTTTCACCTTTGGAACAAGATACGCTTTCAGTGTATCCATTGTGGTATCAAATTCCATTTGAGTAATGAATTGCCGAGTAAGACGACTATCTTCATTGCTATCTGTATATTGCTCTATTAATTCTTGCATGATAATTCCTTTTACAAGATCCGTTGACATAACCCAACAACCGAAAGTCAGCTAGATATCACTTATTGACCCTTTGTAGGCTCGATTAAATGGCAGCTACCCATCTCATTACCGTTGTTAATATTTCATGGTGGTTAGCCTGATGTAACGCTTTAAAACCATGTTTTTTATAAAGCACTATATTATGAGTCTCACACTGCAAATACAATTGCTGAATCCCTAAGCTCACGGCTTTGGTTTTAGCCTCTGAAATTAATAAGCCTCCAATGCCACGCCCTCGACTTAAACTATCAACAAAGACACCGCCTAACCAGAACTCATATTCTGGATAGTTAGCATTTTCACGGTACTTTAGCTCAACAACGCCAACAAGTTCACGATTCTCATGAGCTACGATTGCTAACGGAATGGTAGTGCGATTAACCGACTTTTCGGCCACTTTTTCTAGCACCATATTTACGGTCATATTTGGAAACACATGAGCCCACTCACTGTAATACCATTGAGCTATGTTCTTTGCTTCATGCGGATGATCTGCTAACAGCGAAATTTCCATGACCCCTCCTGCCGGTAGTGTCCGGTTATAAGTTTATTACACCTATTTACTTGAGGCTGCCAAGCCTACGCCAAAGCACATGAAAACACTGCCGCTCACTTTATTAAGCGCTCGCCTTCCCTTTGGTTCTAATAGTTTATTTTTAGCAAAACGCGCCAAAAAAACATAACCACTATGGATGGCAATGACTAAACAGCAAAATGTTAAAGATAAAGTAATAAATTGAGCAATATAACTCCCGTGAGAGTCTATAAATTGCGGAAATAAGGACATGAAAAATAATATGGGCTTGGGATTTGAAAGAGTAAGAGAAAGCCCTTCGATATAACATTTTGCATTCGATTTCTCTTTCAGTTCGATATGGGCACTTAAGGGCACTTGCGCTCCCCACATCTTAATACCCAGATAAATTAAATAGGCTGCCCCAATCAATTTCACTACGGTAAATGCGGCGGCTGAGGTTGCCAAAATAACGCCGATACTTGTTGCAGAAAGAACTGAAACAGTTAACACCCCAGTAGCAATACCAAATATGCCAGAAAGAGTATTCGAAGCTCGCCTTTGAATTGCGTTATTTATAGTTAAGATAACACCAGGACCGGGGCTGACAATAGTAAGCGCAGCCACGACAACATACATTAAATAATTTTCCATAACTTATCCTTATTGAAATATACGACAAGAATCGTTCACAGCAACAATAATTTAATTGTCTTTATGAACAACACCCTACCAATTTAATTCAACAAGGTAAACGGTCAGCAACCACTGATAGCAACTCTATTGACAACTTAGTCTATTATTCCGATTTACCCACAGATAGAGTCACTAATCTTTCGTCGTTATAGATCACAACTGAATAATCAGCATTCATATCTAGCTTTTCTAGAATTTTAATCGATGGGATATTTTCTTTTACAGCCACGCCATATATTTTCGTATGCAGGCCTAAAGCAAAAGTATGCTCTAAAACAGATTTTGCAGCTTCATACGCATAACCTTTACCTTGAGCGTCTTGCTTAAACCCAAATCTAATATCACTGCATTCAAAATTAGGAGAAACCTCTATTCCTGCATAGCCAAGCTTAACGTTTGGATGATGCTTTAGGTATACAACAAATGAACCAAAACCTTGCTTCCAATGCTCGACTCTTTTAACCACATGCTGGAGAACTTCTTCATCATTGTAGGCTTCACCTTTTGGAAGATACAAGCTCATCATCGGACAAGACATTATATCTTTATAGATATCAAAATCTGCGATTGTGACGGGTTTTAATATTAGCCGTTCTGTTTCTATCATGCCGCTATCCAAGTCTCAAACGTTCAAGTAATCGGTGGCGTTTAATCTCTAAACTTAATACGCCTTTATTTTTATCTACTTCTTTAAAACCCAGCGAAAAATACTGATCTTTCGCCACGTTATTTTCGAAGACACAGCATGACACTTGGGAGTCGTGGTCAACATAATCCAGCTCTGTTGTAAGTACCGCTTTTAACAAACGAAATCCACACAAACCATTTTGATATTCTCGAGATATTTGAAGTGAGTGAATAGTTTGGTTGTTTGTTGACACATCATAAGCAATAAACCCTATAATATGATTTCCAGATTCAGCAACTAATACCGTCTTAGACATGTAATGCTTAATAATCGACTCTCTATTCCAATCGAGTCCCAATTCTTGTTGCATTGAGAACATGTTTGCTTCTATCAGTTGGTAGATATGCTCCCAATCCGCACTAGATACTTGTCTTATTTTCATTATCTATTCTCAAAGCTCACCACAGTTAATTATACATAATTACGTATAACGAATATTTAATTACCACCAACATTACCAATTTTCATATTAATTACAAATAGATAATGAGAAAATCACGACCCTATGTCGAATAACATTTGAATAAATACAAGAATATAAAGAATACATCCTTCTTTATATTAACCCCGTGTTTTTTCATTTTAACTACTATTATTGGTTATTACTAATCTGGTGAAATGTAGATAATATTAATCTCTAAGACTATTACAGCTGAGTAATAGTCATTTACTATTTATAGGGATTGTCAATATTTGAGACGTAGATATAATGCTGCCATCAGATTTAGTTACACAGAATGGTAGAGCGTATTATGTTAAGAATTGTTGTTGTAGGTGGTGGCGCAGCTGGCCTTGAATTAGTGACTCGATTAGGCCGTAATAAACGCCACGAAGTCATACTCGTTGAGCCGTCTTCACATCACTTCTGGAAACCTCGTCTACATGAAATCGCGGCGGGTACCTTTGATGCCGAGTTGGATGCAGTGAGTTATTTCCAACATGCCGAATGTAATGGCTATACCCACATTCAAGATGCGATGACAGGATTAGACCGCGACAGCAAAATCATCCATTTACGTGGTATGAATAGTGGTCCAACGACACTACAATACGACTATTTAGTCATGGCAATTGGTGCGATCAGTAATGATTTTAAAACCCCTGGTGTGAGTGAACATTGTTTGTTTTTAGATTCATCTGGACAAGCTGAACTGGCTTGGCAACAAATCAAACAACAACTAAAAGCCACAGGTACACGTCGTATATCTATTGTTGGTGCTGGCGCAACAGGTGTTGAACTCGCCGCAGAACTCGCGAAGGTAAGCAGTAAACTACAAAGCTACAGACACGCTTCAAAATTTGAGATCACCTTGGTCGAAGCTGCAGATCGTGTATTACCCAGTAGTCCAGAATGCATGTCAGAAAAGGTGCAGGAGGCACTTAAGAAACAAGGCATTACAATTCGCACCGAAACGCGTGTCCAACGTGCTGAAACAGGTAAATTAATCACATCGGAAAACGAGATTATTCCCGCAGATTTACAAATATGGGCTGCAGGTATTAAATGTGCGGAATGGTTAACCAAGCTCGACGGATTAGAAACAAACCGTTTAAACCAATTAATCGTTAATCCTACTCTACAGTCGAGCCTTGATGATGCTATTTTTGTGATTGGTGATAATGCGCAGTGCACCCAACCTGACGGTCGTGTTGTGCCACCGCGTGCGCAAGCAGCTAACCAAGCAGCAACACATTTAGCAAAACAGTTTCATCGAATGCTAAAAGACAAACCATTACAGCCGTTTATCTATAACGATGGTGGTATGGTTGTCGCTGTCGGGCACGGTAATGCGGTTGGTGCTTTGATGAATAATAAGATCGTATTGAAAGGACGTTTAATCCGACATTTATACGATACAATATTTCGCTTACACCAACGCGTGCTATTCAGCTGGGGACGCGTAACAGCACTTGTGGTACTAAAACGCATCAAGGCTATGCTAAACCCCTATTATAAAAGTTTTTAACTTAAATCTGATGTGACTGGTTCTGGCAATACTGGCTTTGAACTGTCCATATACGTTAAGTACTGTGACCAAAGTTCATGGGTGCGTTGTTGGGTAAGCTTAGTTCGACAACTTAACGTCATCACGACGCGCATCGATCCATCTCTGAACATGGTAAATACCGAATCACACTGCGACTTACTGTACGACTGCCACGCCGATTGTGCGATATTGATCGACTCAATGATATGAGTGTCGGCTGTATATTGCGCAATACTTTTATCGAGATATCGCTGCATTTCGGCTTCTGCTTTATCTAACTGTACTTTAGCGCAGTAATTAATTTCTAACGTATTAAACGCTTTATCGCAGTTCACTGACGTTGCCATCGCTGCAAAACTGCAAACACTTATCAATAAGAATGTAATTACCTTTACCATTATAAAACCAGCCTCGGAGTGAATAGGCTGACAATATAACGGTATATTAACATTAATCCAATTATTCTATTAACTGGTTTGATTAGTTTGGCGTTCTAGACTAAATGTTATTCATAAGAGTACTGATTAACCATTATCGGCAGGAATACGCACCCAACCTTCCATTAAGGTACGAGCACTGCGGCTCATACAGGCTTTAGTTACTGTCCACTCACCATTAACTTCGGTTGCTTGTGCACCAACGCGTAATGTTCCCGATGGGTGGCCGAAATTCACCGAGTTACGCATACCACCACCCGCAGCTAAATTAACCAATGTACCGGGTACGGCAGCAGCAGCACCAATTGCAACTGCTGCCGTCCCCATCATCGCGTGATGAAGTTTGCCCATAGACAAGGCGCGCACCGACAAATCAATATCACTCGCAACGATATACTTAGCACTTGAAGACACATAATCAGCCGACTTAGCGACAAACGCGACCTTAGGGGTATGCTGACGCTGCGCGGCTTCTGCAATGTTTGATATCAATCCCATCTGCACCGCACCGTAAGCCCGAATAGTTTCAAACATAGTTAACGCTTCAGCATCATTATTAATGGCATCTTGCAGTTCTGTGCCTGCGTAACCAACATCTTCGGCATTAATAAAGATGGTTGGAATACCCGCATTAATCATTGTCGCTTTTAACTGTCCACCAGCCACAACAGACTCAGGTACAATCAAGTCATCAATCAAATTACCGGTAGGAAACATAGATCCTTTCCCATCGGCAGGGTCCATAAATTCAACGGGTATTTCTGCAGCAGGAAAGGTAACACCATCAAGTTCAAAATCACCCGTTTCTTGCACTAGGCCATTGCTAATTGGCACATGGGCGATAATCGTTTTAGCAATATTCGCCTGCCAAATACGCACCACAACCACACCATTTTGTGGAATACGACTGGCATCAACCAAGCCACTGTTAATCGCAAAAGAGCCGACTGCAGCGGATAGATTGCCACAGTTACCACTCCAATCCACAAACGGTTTATCAATCGATACCTGCCCAAACAGGTAATCAACATCGTGATCGGGTTTATCGGTTGCAGACACGATCACTGTCTTACTGGTACTCGATGTTGCTCCGCCCATACCATCTGTTTGCTTACCGTAGGGATCGGGGCTACCTATCACCCGCAATAACAGCGCATCACGCGCTGCCCCCGGTGTTTTCGCCGCTTCAGGCAAGTCTTGAAGATTAAAAAATACACCCTTGCTCGTCCCGCCACGCATATAAGTGGCCGGAATCTTAAGCTGTGGTAAATACCCCATGTTAGTTTTTATCATCGCTAGTTAAGCCTCGCTTGATTCAAGGAAATCCTGCGCGAAGCGTTGTAACACGCCACCAGCGCCGTAGATAGAGACTTCTTCTGCCGTATCCAAACGACAAGTCACAGGCACTTCAAGGGTTTCGCCATTTTTACGGGTAATGATGAGCGTTAATGACGAACCCGGAGTCGGTTCACCAATAACGTCAAAAGTTTCACTGCCATCAATCGCGTAGGTTTTACGGCTTTCACCCGTTTTAAACTCCAGCGGTAATACGCCCATACCAACCAAGTTAGTACGGTGAATACGTTCAAACCCTTCTGCAACAATAGCTTCTACACCCGCTAAACGAACGCCTTTCGCCGCCCAGTCACGTGAAGAGCCTTGGCCATAATCGGCACCTGCGACGATAATCAGAGGTTGCTTACGATCCATGTAGGTTTCAATCGCTTCCCACATGCGCATTACGTTCCCTTCAGGCTCAACTCGTGCTAATGAACCTTGTTTAACCTGGCCGTTTTCTAACACCATTTCATTATTCAATTTCGGGTTAGCAAACGTCGCTCGTTGTGCCGTTAAGTGATCTCCACGGTGGGTAGCGTATGAGTTAAAGTCAACTTCAGGCAAACCCATCTTGTCTAAATAGGCACCTGCCGCACTATCAAGCATGATAGCGTTAGAGGGTGATAAATGATCGGTAGTAATATTGTCGCCCAATACCGCTAGAGGACGCATACCTTTAAGGCTACGCTCACCCGCTAGTGCACCTTCCCAATAAGGCGGTCGGCGAATGTAGGTACTCATTTCACGCCAGTCATACAGCGGGTTATTTTTCTCACCGTAATCAACACTACACTCGATATCATTACCAAACATCGGGTTGTAGACTTGACGGAATTGTTCTGGCTTCACACTTGCCTTAAGCACTGCATCAATCTCTTCATCACTCGGCCAAATGTCTTTTAGGGTGATTGCATTACCAGCTTGATCTAAACCAAGTGTGTCACGTTCTATATCAAAACGGATAGTACCAGCAATCGCATACGCAACCACTAACGGTGGCGATGCAATAAAGGCTTCATTGGCGTGTGGATGAATACGACCATCAAAGTTACGGTTACCAGATAACACGGCTGTAGCATACAAGTCACGATCTAAAATCTCTTGCTGAATAACAGGATCAAGCGCCCCACTCATGCCATTACAAGACGTACAGGCAAACGCCACAATACCAAACCCAAGTTGCTCTAGTTCCGGCAATAAATCGGCTTCTTGTAGGTAAAGTTCCACCGCTTTTGAACCCGGCGCTAATGAGGTTTTAACCCAAGGTTTACGGGTTAATCCAAGCTTATTGGCGTTACGAGCGATCAAACCTGCCGCAATCATATTGCGCGGATTACTGGTATTGGTACAGCTAGTAATAGCGGCAATGATCACTGAACCATCAGGCATTTTACCTGGTATATTTTCGACCTTACCACTGATACCACGCTTGGCTAATTCAGAGGTAGGAACACGATTATGCGGATTAGATGGTCCAGCAATGTTACGGCACACAGTCGATAAATCAAATGTAAGTACACGTTCATATTCAACGTTTACTAAGTCATCGGCCCATAGACCCGTTTCTTTGGCGTAAGTTTCCACCAGCTTAACTTGTTCGTCTTCACGACCAGTTAACTTAAGGTAATCGATAGTTTGTTCGTCGATTGAGAACAACGCCGCTGTAGCACCATATTCTGGTGTCATATTAGAAATGGTGGCCCGATCGCCTAAGGTCAGATGCGCAACACCCGTACCATAAAACTCTAAATAACTTGATACGACTTTCTGTGCGCGTAAGAACTCGGTCAATGCTAAAACGGTATCTGTTGCTGTCATGCCTGCAGGTGGCTTACCAGTCAGTTCAACACCAATGATATCGGGTAGGCGCATATATGATGCACGACCAAGCATGACGCTTTCTGCTTCAAGCCCGCCCACACCAATTGCAATTACACCTAATGCATCAACCATAGGCGTATGACTATCTGTGCCCACTAAGGTATCAGGAAATGCCACACCATTGCGTGATTGGATCACAGGTGACATGCGTTCCAAATTAATCTGATGCAAAATACCGTTACCTGGAGGAATAACATCAATGTTTTTAAAGGCTGTTTTCGTCCAGTTAATAAAGTGGAAACGATCATCGTTGCGGCGATCTTCAATTGCACGATTTTTTTCAAATGCATCAGGTTCAAAACCTGCATGTTCAACCGCCAATGAATGGTCAACAATCAATTGCGTTGGTACGACTGGATTAACCTTAGATGGATCGCCGCCTTTCTCTGCAATCGCATCACGTAATCCCGCTAAATCAACTAATGCGGTTTGACCTAAAATATCATGACAAACCACGCGCGCAGGAAACCATGGAAAATCCAAGTCGCGTTTACGTTCAATTAGCTGCTTTAACGAATCTTCTAATACTTCAGGATCACAGCGACGTACTAAATTTTCCGCAAATACGCGTGAAGTATAAGGCAAAGTGGCATACGCACCGGGTTGGATTGAATCAACTGCAGAACGGGTATCAAAATAATCGAGCTCACTGCCCGGTAACGGTTTACGATAGTTAATGTTCATAACTTAATCCATTAAATAAATGGGGCTGAAGTAAAGCACAAATAATAGCCTTTACTCCTCCCTCTTTTAATCAAAACTAACATTGTGATCTGCTCCTATTCATCGATAATGAAAACAAGTCGATCATGCAATACAGTGCTATTTACTCATTCTTTATGAATGGTTAATAACGAGCACTTATCTTTCCGTGATTGGTGTTACAGCTCTTGGTTCTGCACCAATATAATCTGCACTAGGGCGAATAATACGGTTGTTACTACGCTGTTCCATCACGTGCGCAGCCCAACCAGTTAAACGCGAGCAGACAAAAATCGGGGTAAACAATTTAGTCGGAATGCCCATAAAATGATAAGCAGACGCATGAAAGAAATCGGCATTACAAAATAATTTTTTGCTATCCCACATGAACTCTTCACATGCCACCGAAATATCGTATAACGAAGTATCACCGTGTTCGTGAGCCAATTTTTCTGACCATTTTTTGATGATCACATTACGCGGATCGGAAGTACGGTAAATTGCATGACCAAAGCCCATAATTTTTTCTTTGCGTTCAAGCATGCCAGCCATCTGCATTTTTGCGTCTGCAGGTGAAGTAAACGCCTGGATCATGTCCATTGCCGCTTCGTTTGCACCACCGTGTAATGGCCCACGTAATGTGCCAATCGCCCCCGTTACACACGAGAACATATCTGACAATGTTGATGCACACACGCGTGCAGTAAAGGTTGAAGCATTAAATTCATGTTCGGAATAAAGGATCAGCGATACATCCATCACTCGACGATGCTGTTCTGAGGGGGTTTCACCGCGCAATAATTTAAGAAAGTGACCAGCAAGAGATTCTTCATCAGTAGTACAGTCAATTTCTACACCATCATGAGAATAACGATACCAATAACACATGATTGCAGGGAATGCTGCCAGTAGACGGTTTACCGCTTTGTTTTGCACGGAAAAATCCGTTTCAGGTTCAATGTTACCCAAGAATGAACAACCCGTTCGCATAACGTCCATTGGATGCGTATCTGCAGGAATGTGCTGTAATACTTCTTTCAATGATTGAGGTAAATCACGCAGAGTGTTCAATTCAGCTTTGTATGTTTCAAGCTGATCAAGTGTCGGTAATTCACCGTTAAACAATAGGTAAGCAACCTCTTCGAATGTAGCGTGTTCGGCTAAATCTGCTATGTCATAGCCACAATACGTTAAGCCACTACCTGATTTACCAACCGTACATAATTTTGTTTCACCAGCGCTTTGGCCACGTAAGCCAGCGCCTGATAATTTTTTATCTGTCATAATTATTCCTTTAATTATTATTTGAATTAATGTAAGCAGTTAATTTCAAACGGTTAATAGCAAATCTACATACTCAACTGCTCTTAACTACAGTTGGCTCACATTGCAACATCCTGTTTACTACTATTCGCTTGATGATTTAATTTCTATATCTGTAATGCCTATATTTTATGTATATCGTTTTATGTCTAATGTAAGTAATTTTAGTCGATTATCACGCGGACGATTTTTTCCTTCGACTTTTTATTTATTTTTTCCTTCGGAAAATAAGCTATCAAGTTTTTGCTCATAATCGTGGTAACCGAGATAATCGTATAAATCCATACGCGTTTGCATGTTATCAACTACGGCTTTTTGGTCTCCGTCAGCTAGCAAGGTTTTATAAACCTGTTCAGCCGCTTTATTCATCGCACGAAATGCAGATAATGGGTAAAGGACCATGGCACAACCCCACTCTCCGAGTTGCTCTTTATTCCATAATTCGGTTTGTCCAAACTCAGTGATATTTGCCAAAATAGGGACATCTAACGCTTCCGAGAATGCACGGTAATGTGCTTCAGTTTTCACCGCTTCAGCAAAAATACCGTCAGCCCCCGCTTCAACATACGCTTGCGCTCTGGTAATAGCGGCTTCCAAACCTTCTTGTGCAAATGAATCGGTACGCGCCATAATGAAAAAATCAGCATCAATACGCGCATCAACAGCTGCTTTGATACGGTCAACCATCTCTTCTGTCGACACGATTTCTTTATTGGGGCGATGACCACAACGTTTTTGTGCTACTTGATCTTCAATATGTACAGCTGCCGCACCGGATTTTTCCATATCACGAATGGTTTTAGCAATGTTGAATGCACCGCCCCAGCCCGTATCAATGTCGACCAACAAAGGCAAGCTCGATGCGGCAGTAATACGCTGTACATCAGCGATCACATCACTCAATGAGGTCATACCTAAGTCAGGTAAACCGTAAGACGCATTGGCAACACCACCACCTGACAGATAGATAGCCTGATGACCCAGCTGCTCTGCCATCATTGCGCAATACGCATTAATAGTACCGACGACTTGCAGGGGTTTATTATTGGTCAGTGCTAAACGAAACTTAGCGCCTGGGGATAAACGCTGAGACGAAGCTGATTCTGTAGACATATTATTTCTCTCCTTGAACTGGTGTAGTGTCTGCCTTTAACTCTGCGGCTAGTTGACGTGCAATTTTACTTTCAATGTTTTTACGTGAAGCCGCGATATGACGACGCATTAGCATTTCGGCTAATTCACCATCGCGGTCACTGATAGCATCGATAATTTGGGCGTGTTCTGAAAAAGCGCGGCTGGCTCTGGGACTGTGCATACCAAACTGGCAGCGGTACATGCGAACTAAATGATAGAGCTGACCACATATTAAATGAATGAGTTGAGCATTATGACTACCCAAAATTACTTTATAATGAAAATCTAAATCGCCTTCTTCTTGATAATAAGCCACACCATCCTTCAATGCTTGTACTGACGCATGTTGATTAAGCATGGCTTTCATGTCGACAATTTCATCATCAGTCATGTTTTCTGCCGCTTGTCTGCATGCCATGCCTTCTAATGCTTCACGTACAAAGTAAAGATCGAGTAGACCTTGAGTTGTGCACTGTACTACGCGTGAACCGACATTCGATTTACGCTCAATTAAATGGCATTTTTCTAATCGGTTTAATGCTTCACGAAGGGTAGAACGACTAACTTGGTAGCGTTTTGCGAGCTCGGGCTCACTGATCTTACTGCCAGCAAGTATTTCACCATCAACAATGGCACGCTGCATTAGCTCAAAAATTTTATCGGCAGTGGTCACTGCGACTATTTTTGTTGGATCATCTAAAGGCATAGGATTGTCGACAATGTTTGAATTTAATTCAATACTATTGATTTTTTACATTTTGTCAACATTCGCATAACTAAATGGTCGATTTATAAATTTATAACCAACGACGAACCTGTGATAGGTACGATGTAAATTCAGAGCCAAATATTGTGGTTAGCGCTCTCTCCTCTGGAATAATTTGGAACTTATTCATATAAAAAACAAAACCCACTATGACTAAAATAGTCCAAGGTGAGGATAAGTAAACGCCCCAGGAAAGTAAAAACAAAGCAAAACCTACATACATAGGGTTTCGAGATATTCTGTAAATGCCAGAATTAACTAATGATGATGCAGCTTCTGGCTTTAATGGATTAACTGTCGTCGTCGCCTTTTTAAAAGACGCTACACCTGCAACGCAAAAGAAACTCCCCAACACAACGATTAGCAGAGATAAGGGTAACCGCAGTGCTAAACTAAATGTCAGATTTGGAGTAATAAATGATATTCCCCACATAAGTACGGCAAATAATAAAGTAATAACAGGTGGTGGAATCTTGTTTTCAAGTATCGACATCGTATCGCTCCAAATAACTTAAATAATTGTTAGAGAATACGTTATTTAGTCTCCTTGAAAATAACTCAATATCATATATTGTGAACTGGACAGTAATTCAACCTGATCTATACTAAACAATGAAGAGCGTTTTTTTCTACCAATAAACCTTAGAGGTGAGGTAGATGTAGCAACCACGTCAGTTTCTGGGCTTAAAGCGTGGTCAACGAGAAAGAAGCAGAACCCTGTAATAGCTAATTCTCGACGCGCTTTTCACACTTTTTCATCACCGATAAACCGCTTATTAGGCGGTTTTATACTTTATAACTTTTTATTCTTCTGATATTTAGCTCTAAACTTGCTAAACTAACCCATAACAAATAAATCCACCAATATAGAACAGGACTGTTCTAACTGAGGACTAATGAGTATTAATAGGGATAAATACAGTATTGATAATACTGATTATACTGTTGGACAAGACAACGTCCAAAAATGGGGGTTTGACGTACATAACCCTGTATTTGGTATTAGTGCATCGTTAATTGGCCTATTCTTGGTCGCTATTTTATTAGTAGAACCTGAAACATCGAAATCATTCCTAGATGGTATAAAATGGTGGATCATAGGGGCTTTTGACGGCCTATTCATGTGGTCTGCAAATATCTTCGTTATTTTCTGCCTTGCGTTAATTGTCTCGCCATACGGTAAAATTCGTTTAGGTGGTGATGACGCTAAAACTGATTATAGCCGTATGTCATGGATAGCCATGCTATTTGCTGCTGGTATGGGTATTGGCCTGATGTTCTGGGGTGTTGCTGAGCCTGTGGCTTATTACACTGGCTGGTACGAAACTCCACTTAACGTGACACCGAATACACCCGAAGCTGCACAGCTAGCTTTAGGCGCAACGATGTTCCACTGGGGTTTACACCCATGGGCAATTTACGGTGTTGTTGCACTATCACTGGCTTTCTTTGCTTATAACAAAGGTCTTCCACTTTCAATGCGTTCTGTATTCTACCCGATTTTAGGTGACAGAACGTGGGGTTGGGCTGGCCATATTGTTGATATCCTAGCGGTACTAGCTACACTGTTTGGTCTAGCGACATCACTTGGTTTAGGCGCGCAACAAGCAGCAAGTGGTTTCCATCATGTATTAGGTATTGAAAACGGCCTATTTTTACAAATTACGATTATCGTAGTCGTTACCTTACTTGCTGTTGTATCAGTGGTTCGTGGTATTGACGGTGGTGTTAAAGTAATTAGTAACATCAACATGCTACTTGCATTAGTACTATTAATATTCGTTATTTTAGTTACATTTGCAGTTTCAATGGGCACTGTTCCTACGACTATCATGGGTTATGTTGAAAACATCATTCCATTAAGTAATCCAATTGGTCGTGAAGACTCGGCTTGGATGCACGGTTGGACTGTTTTCTACTGGGCATGGTGGATCTCATGGTCACCATTCGTTGGTATGTTCATCGCACGAATCTCACGTGGCCGTACAATTCGTGAATTCATCACCGCAGTACTACTTGTTCCAACAGCTGTGACGGTATTGTGGATGTCTGTATTTGGTGGCGTAGCCATTGATCAAGTAGCGAACAACATCGGTACTTTAGGCAGTGATGGTTTGACAGAAGTACCTTTAGCTATGTTCCAAATGTTTGATTCTTTGCCTATGGGTGAAGTGCTATCAATGCTTGCGGTTGTATTGGTATTGGTTTTCTTCATTACATCTTCTGACTCAGGTTCATTGGTTATCGACAGTATCACTGCTGGTGGTAAAGTTGATGCACCAGTACCACAACGAGTTTTCTGGGCATTAATTGAAGGTGCTATCGCAGCCGCTCTACTTTGGGTTGGCGGTACACAAGCAATTGAGGCATTACAAGCAGGTGCGATCTCTACTGCACTGCCATTCACTGTGATCCTATTGGTTATGTGTGTGAGCTTGATAATGGGTTTAAGAACAGAACAGCGTAATCGCTAAGATTAATATCTAGCGTAATCAATATAAGCTGTCAGTACCTTCGTATTGACAGCTTTCATACATACCGAGTAGTACGCTAAATATCGCCAATAATACTTTTTCATAATATTCCATATTCACTTTTAAAATAGCGCTTATTTAAAATCACTCGCGTTATTGCTATGATTTACTTTCTATCCGACTGAAAAATATGTTTAAAATATGGATCAATCTTTCGGTTACCATAGCTGGGAGCGATCATATCTTGAGCCATAGCAGTTAGAAAAAACTCAGCAGGTCCACCTAACGCCTCTGGCAGCATGGTAGCAATAAACAGGGCTATTTTTCTAATCCAGTCAGGTAAGTATGTAATCTTTACTCTTTTATCTTGAGCATTAAAAGCGGCTTTTGCAATCTCGGAGACAGAAAAAACTTCGGGCCCACCGATGTCTAACTCTCTGTCAGGTTTGTCTATAGCCTCTAAACAGAAACGAGCAAGATCTTCTCCATGGATTGGATTCAGCCTTACATTACCGCTCCCAAAAAGATAAACTCGACCAGCTTTTGCCATTGAATAAAACTCTTCAATATCAGAGTAGAATCCATTCGGACGTATGATACAAGCCTCCAAGCTCTTAACAGCCAGTAACTTAGTTACAAAAGCCTCTTTTGCTTTAAGCAGTCTTACACCCGAATATTTTTTAGCATTTAATGCTGAAACATAGATAAATTTTTTAACTCCCGCTCTTTCAGCCTCCAATAATAAGTTCAAGTTAGCCTGAAAATCGACATCCATATAGCCAACTCTGTCTTTTTGACGGGTAATACCAACGCAGGAAATAACAACATCGACGCCATCACAACAACCATCTAGGGATTGTGCGTCTGTCACTTGTACTATCTCAATTTTTTCCTTAGCGACTCCCATTGCTTCAAGCTTGGCTGAATCTCTAGCCAGAACCTTAAAATCAGCGTTCTTTATTAGTAATTCATGAACAAGATGACGTCCTAAATAACCAGTTGATCCTGCAATCAAAATACGAAGGTTAGTGGTTGTCATTTGAACTCCTTGGAAGAGTAGTAGATAAGAAAAATCGAGTGCCAGATATAACATGAGCCTTTAACTGTTCAGGACTTATATCTACTTTTCCTGAGATCCGAGCTTGGTCATAAATACCACTACGCCAAATATGAAATAGAATATCTGCCAAGCTTTTAATATCAAAAAATGAGGATGATATATGAGCTTGTTCGAGAATAACGCTTATTTGAATTATTGCTTTCTCAGGCCCATTGCGATATAGCTCTGTTTTAAAGTCAGCGAACTGTTTACCGGCTGCTAGCATTGCATTATCGAATGCTATAATTCGAGGATGGCATATTAAAGACATAAGATCGAACCCAAAATCAATAAGTATTTCTTCAATTTCAACAGGTTCAGTTAAATCAATTTTATTCTTCGGTATTACCAACCTTAAAGCTTGTTGAGTAAAAGTTTCAACATATGCTGTCAAAATACCATGAATATTACCGAAGCGGCGGTACAGAGTGGCCTTTGATATTCCGGCATTTCTTGCTATTCGCTCAATAGAGAGCCCTGAAATACCTTCACTTGCTAATATACAGTCTATTGCATCGAATACTTTATGGGTTTTTTGTATATCAACAGGTCGCCCTGCGCTTCTTTGCAGCGTTTCAGACATTCCTATCACTCATTTGTTGATTTGTCATTATACCAAAGTTACTACGAATAATTATGATACGCAAGCGTATCATAATTATTTTAGTTATACCGCACTTGATTTCAACTTGTTATTGAACAGCCATCTTTTTACTAAAAGTGCTGTGATTGGGAAACAAAGTACGTACACCCATAATATTTCAAAAGAGAAACCAAATACTAAACTATACATAATTGCGATACCAATAGCTGAATCTAACTGATCTATCGCCATAAAAAAATATTTGTTCTTTTCAGGTAGTTCTCCAGGCCCGATACCCAAACAACGTTTAAAGTAAGAGTTTGGAAACTCCCCTAATATATAACCAACGCCTGTGATAAATCCCAAAAACAAAACGTTGATGTCAGGTAGTAAGCCTTGACCATATACTTTTGTTAATACGAACTCCATGAGTACTAAAACCAGTGCACTAACCATGGTTAACAAAGGAACAAGTATCACCCCTCGCCATGTTTTGTTTGCGCCAAATAATGATTTGCTAACAGGAACAACTAAAAAATTCAGTCTATTTTCACTCACAAAAATCATATGTAATACCCCGCCCAAAGCAGCAGGAATCAAAAGATATAAAGCGAGTAATATATTCATGATAGGAGAGCTCTTATCATGATTCAAAAGTTCCAAAACAGTAAAAAATAATATACCTGTTAATGTGATTTTTACAATTTGGCTGATAGATTTAAACTTAAAGAAAGGCTTCCTTACGACCATATAATAACTAAACAAAGATAAACCAGCTGCAAGTGAGATATATGCTGAAAATGATCCCAGAACCCTTTCAATAACAAAAGCAGCAGAAAGAATAAAAATACTCCAAAAAACAGGCATCCCTAAATAACTTAATCCATTCTCTTCTTTTATATTACCCGTTTGATTAAACGCGGCAAGCCTGACACTCCCACTGGTTATCATCGCCATAATGAAAAGAGACCAGTAGCCATCAAAACCCCATTGGTACATAACGACTCCAGGTGTAATTAAGTATATTTGCATATCCATAAAACCATCAAGGTAACGGCCAAAATCTCGTTCTAGCCCCCACTTTCTCGCCAGAATGCCATCCAAGGCATCTGCTATCATCGCAATAAATAGTAGTACCATCGCAAAATAGGGACGTTCATCAATCGCACTAATCAATGCGGTAAAAGTAGTAAACACGCTTGTTAACGTTAATAAGTCAACGCGATTTAACTTTATAATATAAGGTGATTCTATTTTTTCAATCATATTAACAACTCCATGTTTCAGCGTTAGACGTCTTACTACTTAAAATGTACACTCGTAACATTGGACGATCAATTTTACTATTATGCCGACCATCAACAGGGATTTTAGACAAGACTAAAGGCAATACCTGCTGAATACCCGACTGACGTAATATTTGCTGAATTTGCACCTGTAACCCAATGTTGATTTCAGTCTTAAGTTGTAAGAACAGATACACACGATTCTCATGTGAAATTAAGGCTGTACGTGTCACATCTTTTAATGCATCAAGTCCACACTCAATTGGATATGCTTGTAAGGTCTCATTATTTACATAAATAATATCTTTCACACGTCCTGTGAGCCAAAGCCTACCTTGCGTATCGAATAGCCCTGTATCACCTGTTCTATGCCAAACCAACCCATTATTACGAGGGATTTTGTTTTCCCTATTTGCGCTTGGATTATCAAGGTACTGCTGAAGAACATGCACACCACTGACGAGTATTTCTCCTACTTGACCTTGCTTCTTCATACCCAAGCCAAGAGATGACTCATGGCAGCAATCATCACTCACATCAGCAATTAAGACGTCACAAAATTCATGTGGCGTACCCACTAAGTAGCCATCGGCTTGGTTGTGATCCGTGATATACGTTTTCATATCGATAGTTGAAATTGGCTCAGCTTCTGTAGAACCATAAATAATGATGCCATGAGCATTTGGAAATACCTGCAGTATTCGTTTAGCAAGTTCAACGGAGACTGTTGCACCACCAACAACGACTTGCCCAATATCCGTCATGGATTGATTATGACTTAATAACCAATCAACCAATTTAGAGATATAAGCAGGTGCGCCTGATATTTGTGTTACGTCAGCTTCCTTAAGTTGTTCAATCACAATGCCAGCATTCACACCAGCAGGATCAGCAAAGTCAACCTTAGGTATAATGGTACTCATACCACAACTTAAGTTATGTAAGACAATCATTGGGAAGCAAGGGCTATCAACAGCATTCTCACTATCCCCTTCTAACAAGCTGATGGCTCGATGCTGGTTAACTAAACTGCTGTGTGTACGGTCAGCCCCTTTCGGCCTACCTGTGCTACCAGAAGTAAACGTGATTAATCCATGGTCAGTATTATTCCGTGCTATGCATATCGGCACAGCTGTCGTTTTTAGCACCAATTGTTGTAAAATCCCCCCATAGCCAATCCCCGGTTTATCGAGAGCCAAACGCTCAAGACGCCATAGTGAGGGGATAAACCAAAACAATTTTACTAAAGCCGATGAGCTAATAATGGCTTTTGCATTTGCATCTTGGATCGCCATTTGTATTTTTTTTCTACCCATCCCCGTATCAATAAATACAGGTATGATGCCAATTGCAGTCATAGACAGCGCAATGGCATATAAATGCTGGCTGGGTTTTAAAATAATAATCACCCTATCAGTAGCCTTCCACCCCTTAATTCGCCATAACTGTTGATAACGGCTAACAAGATTCAATAATTCCGCATACGTACAAGATTCTTCTGACAAACAATCTTGTTTATCCATCACAGGAATTTTTAATGCTAATTTGTTGGGAAATCGATTCGCTTGATATATAAAATCGGCAGCCATATTTCCATTATGATAAGTCTCATTCATCTTAAACGTCCCTTTTAGAATGAGGTGTTAACCAATGATTTACTGAATAAAGCGTACTTCCTTTCAATTTCCCAATCTTTGAGAAAAGCCAAGCTACGATTGTCTTCTCGTACCATCGCGCCTGAAAGCTGCTCGTAATATTCATTAGCCCAAATCGAGGTTTGCATCGCAACAAGCGTCGACAAACCTTTAGAACGATATTTAGGGTCGGCACCACCGGTTTTCATCAGTAAAAGCCTTGGACTACTTAAAGCGTTGTAATGTGTGCTGTAATTAAGTTCAGCCACATCCAGTTGTTCACCTTGTTGATTCACAAGTTCACCGTAATCGGGAAAGCAGAGTAAAAATGCGGCTATTCCCCCTTGTTTATCGAGTACAAGCACTGATGTTTTAGGGCATAACTTGCCAGCGAACCTTTGCCCAAAGTTATGTTTGAAGTGAGTCCAACTTACGGGCGTATATGCAAAATTATCTTTGAAACTTTGGTCAATCATGGGGTAAAACTGGTCTAGTTTATCCAGCCATATCTCAGGTGTTAACTGCGTAATAGTAAATTCGTGACCAATTTTAGTCATTAGTCCGTCATAAAAAGGACGAACCTGTAATGCGAACTCTGATAATTTATCGTGTATACGAGAAACATAGTTATATTTAATCCCGAACCCTAATTGTGATAATAGCTCTGGGTAATAATCAGGGTTAAAGGGTTCACTAATAAATGCAGGACTGGTAAAACTATTTATCCGTATACGATTTTCACCATATGTACTGAAGTCAATCGGTCCATATAATCGAGTTGCACCTTTCGATTTTGCCCATGTCTCTACTTGAGAGAATAGAACTCGATTCAACTCAACATTATTAACCGTTTCCCAGAACCCAAAATAGGCGACGGTCTCCCCATCTATTTGTTGATTCGGATTGAAGAAAGCAACAACTCTTGCTTCATTTTCATAGACAATAACCTTTGCTTCGCAGTGTTTAAAATAAGGGTTTTCAGCACTAAACTGCTGGCGAATTTGAGCTTCACTTTCTTTAATCCAGTAAGCTTTATCCTGATATATCTTTGCTGCGACATCAAAAAATGCATTCGGCAATGTATTTTCAGGTATCCATGATTGATGATTAATCATTATCCGATACCTCAATTCGCTCAACTTTTCCAGACGTACCATCCATGCGGATCTTTTCATGATCGGTTAGGATTTTAGTTAAATTAGGGACGCCAACGATAGCCGGAATTCCAAGTTCGCGAGCGACAACTGCAGAATGCGACAATGTTGACCCCCGCTCGACGATAATACCACCAGCAGTTGGGAATAATGGTGCCCAGCCGGGATCGGTTCTTACTGTACAGAGAATTTGACCATCTAGACTTAGCTCATCATCAGGAGAGAAAATCAAGCGTATGTTTTTCTCTACAACACCTGGATAGCAGCCTGTTCCTTTTAAATGTTCAGAATTTAGATCAAGGTCTTCATCTTGATGCGGGTACTCATAGACGTTATTGCAATAAACCGCACCTTTAGTCCAAAAGTGATGTGGTAAGTCATTATCTTCGTACGATGCAAACTCTTGCTTACGTGGGGCAATAAGAGTATCGAGTTTGGTATGTATGGAACGACCTTCTTTATAAGCATAAATTTCTTCGATACTTAGAAAGAATATATCTCTTGGTTCATCTATCTTGCCGTAAAACGCAAGCTGTTCGCCAATTTCTAAATAAATACTTCTAAATAAACCAAAGGCTCGTGTACGTGCCAAACGCATATTTTCTCTATTACGAATAGCATCTCTCAGCTTCCCAAGGTCTGTTTTGAATTTCCTTAATGATCGACGTCCTAATTTACTTTCAATTAATGGATAAACTAATTCTTCCGCTTCTTTTCTAAATTTACTCTCATTTTTGGCCAAAGACTCAAGACTTAAATCAGGGTTTGCTAAGAAGTTTTTCAATATTGCAAACATGAACGAGGAATCTTGACGTAGTGTAATAGATTCAAGTTTTAACTCGCCTATAGTTCGGTCACCAAAACGTTCGATGTAGTCCATACACTGTGAATAGAATTGAGGGTCACAAGTCTGTATTAAACTAAGTAATTTACTGTTTTCACCCTCAAGGACTAGATTTTTAATCTCTTCATGTTGACGTAAATATCCACACATACGTAGCAAGAACTTCGTTGGTTCAGTACTTTCAATCCCCTCTTCACCCGAGAGTAAATTGTTTTGCACTACATCTGGATATTCTACACTCACCTTTTCTAACCAACGATGCACCTTTCCGTTCATCGTCATTACATAAAAGTCATTAACAATTGGTGACGTCCAGTTTAAAAATATCTCTGTATCTAGCTGCTTGCTTTTATTAATAAGTTGGCCAATCGTCAACGTGTGTAACTGCTCTCTATTGATTGCGCTATAGACTTGTTGAAAGTGGGATCTAAATTCTGCTACTAGTGTATCCATCTTTCTGTATCGACTGAGCAAGGCAAATAATGCTTTAAATATTTGTGGTAACTTTTTTAATTTCTCATTGAAAGAGAGCTGTTTATCTTGGATCATATCGACAGGATCAGTTAACCCCATCATACGTTCCATGTCAGCCTTATTCGTTTTAAATGAAGGAAGGAACTGCAACCCTAAATACCAATTATTGATGTTGTAATAGACTCGGCCATTTATTAAACCCAGCATGTTATTGAGCATCTCCTGATTTTCTTGCACTACTTTTTCACTAATGCCAAGCAACCTGAATGTTTGCTCGTAAACATGTTTGTAAGCTCTATTCGCAAAACTAAAGGTTAATGGGGTTGTTACGCCACAATAAGACTCTTGAATATTTGAATTATCCCAAACTTGTACATCATCTGTGGCAGCGTTAATAGGCGGTAAAGAGGTAATTGGACGCGTTTGTAAGATATAAAAATGGCCATCTTTTAAACACCACTCGATGTCTTGAGGCATTTGGTAACTTTCAGCAATTTTCAAACCGATATCACGTAACACCAATATCTGACTTTTTTCCAAGCAAGCTATTTCACGACGAACCTCTTCAACAGGCACTTCTATTGTGCCGTGTGTACCATTCGCATCAAATATTAGAGCTGTGTCTTTATCATTAATGATCGTATCTACATCATCGTTATACAGGGCAACAGTTGTTTCATCTGTATTACAGATACCTGAAACAATCCCTTCACCACAGCCCCAAGTTGATGAAATTAAAGCATGCTGGCGACTACCTGTAATAGGGTGAGCTGTAAACATCACACCTGCAGCGTCAGCATCTACCATCTCTTGAATAATCACAGCAGCCCGAATGTCGCTAAGATCGAGCCCTTTTTGGATCCTATATGCTAATGCCCGATGATTAAATGCACTTTGCATCACTTTAATAATCGAGGTGAAAATAGCATTTTCGCCACTTTGATATAAGTATGAATCCATCTGTCCTGCGAAAGATGCGCCTTCAGCATCCTCACCCACAACAGATGAGCGTACAGCAAAAGATGTTCTGGCTAATACCTCTGCCGAGATTGCACTACGGATACCCTGTATTATTTCATCATTTAATTGCTGTTTGCCGATCTCTGCTTGAATCTCTTGCGCAATGCCTGCAATAACCTTGTTATTTTCTTCACCCGATAATAATTTAACTTTATCTTCAACCCAATCTTTAATACCAAGCTGCTCAAGTTGTGTTGAAAAACCTTCCGTTGTTAGTACCCACCACTTAGGAACAGTGAATCCATTACGTGTTAATAATGCTAAATTTTCAGCTTTACCACCGAGTAAATCGGTATCCACTTGTGCCGCTTCTACCGCGTCTAAAATATATTGAGTGGTCATATTATTCTACTGCTCCTTCATGATCTAAAAGTCTACGTAATGTCATTTGTACTCGTTCCATAAATTCATAGTGACGGAAGCTATGGCTCACTATGTACATAGGTATACGGTTAATCACGAGATCAAATAAAGACAACGTAAACCCTCTACGCCATTGGATTGGATCTATCTCTGAATTCGTTTGCTGTTGTAATGCTTGACGATGATTTTCGATATATTGTTCGACATCACTTTGATCGAAGTCAGGCTGTAGGGTGAAGGCTAATAACTCTGCGAGATCATGTTGAGGTATTTGAATTGTAGCCAGTTCCCAGTCATAGGCACAAAGACGTAATTCACCGTATTCACGGCGGAAAGTGATATTTCTTGGATTAAAATCATTATGAATTAATGTTTTTGGCATCGCATCTATCTCGCGATACCAATCTTTTAATGTATTAACACGATTGATAAAACGAACCATGTCTTTTTCACAGAACCATTCGGGGAAATCTTCTGTCGCATGCGTGCCTAACATTTCCCACAGGTAAATTTTTTCCTGCATGTTTTCGCTGTTAGGCACATCCATGATCCACTCTTTTTTGGCGAGCTCATCTTCACGACCATACCAAATTGCATGAACTTCAGCGACACCTTCAATTGCGGCATTAATATGCTCAGGAGTCCAACCAGAAGTATCGTCGGCGCTATCCATTAGTTCCATGTTTTCCATGAGTTCTTGAACTAATATATAAGACTCACGACTATCATCCTGAACGGTCATATATGTTTTAGGCGCATTACGAACAAACCGAGGATCTGTTTGTGACATGATAGCCAACTCTCTTATATGGCAACCTCTGAATCCCATACTTTTTTTGAACTTATTATATGATGTGGCCAACCCAGGGTGCCCCATCGACATAATGCCATTCACCATTAAAATAACTTCGGTATCTAATGGCTTTATTTTAACCATTACGTTTACAGGATTTATTTCTCCTTCAAGAGTGAGCTGATAAGGATGATGCCCTATAATCTTGTTTACTCTTTCAGCTGTTAAATCACAGATAATACTGCAACCCGTTTTTTCTATTTCTAAGGGCTCCGCTTTGGCTACAATAATCCCGTAGTTTTGAGTATACGTTTGCATCCCTTTGGTGAAGAAATCTTTGTCTAGATCTTTCAACGTCAACCATTCAATCGGCCTATTACGCCCCATTTTTTCATGCGCTCTAGCAAATTGGTCACTGGCTAACGCAGATAAAGTGGATAGATCCAATGCCAAACAGAATGAAGTGATGATCTCTGCAAGCTTGTGTGAATTGTTCGCCCCCGCACAACCAAGTATTTCTAAGCACTCTCTTTGTTGCGTCAGGTTGGTCCCACCACCCACAGTACCAACGACCAGTGAAGGTAATTGAAGCGTAATGTAAATGTCATTATTTTCGTTCAGTTCTAAATGCAGATTACCTATCGATGACTCATGAACACTCGCAATATCTTGACCTGTAGCAACAAACATAGCGGCAATCACATTAGCAATATTAATATTAATACCGATAGTACCCGATGCAATTGCACCGTTAAGGATGTAGTGATAGGCCGTGATCAATTGCAGTGGTGTTACTTTTAGTGTTTTTTTACATATGTCTTCAGTTAATACGCACTCTGCGACGACTCTAATTCCTCGTCCCTTTAAAAATGAATGATAAGTGACTTTTTTATCATTCGAAGTATTTCCGTCAATCACGAAATTCTGTAATTTTAAATTTTCAAACTCTTTGAGCTGATCTAAAACCCACTGACAAGCCTGCCAAGTACAGGTTGTCGTCATATTTTGTCCGGCTGCGTCACCAGTTTCATAAATAAATTGAACATGTACAGCACGACCCATTAATTCAGTCGAGACTTCAACAAGATCGGCATAATTTGAATATTGACGCGTTTGCTTAACAAGCTCCTGATAATGATCTTTCACCCAATCGGCAAAAAATAAGGCTGATGATAAATCACTGAACACAAAAATGGGTGCTCGATACATACGCTGTCCTAATACACGAACGTTCACCCCGCCAGCTTGAGATAATGCCGTAGCACCTCGCGTTGCAGAAGCAATCAATGCACCTTCAGAGGTCGCCATCGGCGCATTAAATAATCCACGAGCATGTTTCCCCCGAATTAGCAGTGGACCTGCAACACCTAAAGGTATTTCGACAGAACCGATTAGTGCTTCGATATTACTCTTTAGTGAAGATTCATTAAGTGTCGTCTGAGCCACCATTTCAAGCTTTGCTTCTGTATGGCTACGCACATATTCGAGACGGTCTAATCTTGCTTCTTGAGTGTATAAACCTCGCCCTGGTACTTTTGGTAATGGTAATTGAGACAGTCTTCCATTGCTTTTTTGCTCTTGTATAAGGTGCAAGATATCGCATATTTTCCACAGCACTTTTTTAGTATCGCTATCAGTCTCATTTCGTAATTCAACCTGTGCAACACCATTATTTTGGTCAATCTGATAAACAGATAAATTATTTAACTGGAAGGCATGACCAAGAATAGATATTTTAATACTTTCAATACGCTGTCCAACACAACTAAATTGATACTCTTTACAGGAAAGCGTTAACTGACATTTAGAAACATTAAGCAGTGTCACAGCCCTGACATTCTTGTCGACACACATAGTACTCTTTGTATTAGCTACATCATTCATGCTGTAACTAACGATATTTTCACTTCTGGTTCTCATACTATAATCCTACCCTTGGGCTTAAATAAACGTTGCGATGATGACGATGAGATAACCAACAAGCAGGTTAAGACCGATAGCAGTTTCATTCTTTTCTCGAGCAGCTAAAGTTGGATAACGAATAAAAGTTAAAATGAATTTCAAGGAATAAACAAACATTGCAGATGACGCGATAACATAAATCCAAACAATTGAAACGTCTAAACTAAGTAGTAATAATATTTGCAAAAAAAGCATGCCTGATAGCAGTAAAATAATGACAAATGCTGAACCTTTAGTACCAAATATTTTTGAATATGAATCGACCGTCTCTCTCTCCTCTTCAGGTCCTCTGGTTTTACGTGTTATTTCAAAGCAAAAGCCACTCACAAATGACAACAGCATAGTCAGTATTAATGGGGTATTTAGTTCAATCCCAGGCACAGCTAAGTTAGCCAACCAATAAACGGTAATAGGCATAAGTAGCATATGAGAAAAAGCGTAAAGCGTAAGACGTTCCTCTAACCATTCACCACAAAAAAACTCAACGCCCATTAAGCATAAATAAACAAACATTATTGCCCAGGAAAAGGTAACAGCTCCAAAACTAAATGCATCTAGATACAGTGAAATAAGTACCTGAGAAACAATAGAAATAACGCCTAATACTTTTAAATTATTTAACGTAACAAGCCCACTTTGCAGAACTCGTTTAGGATGATTAAGTACATCTAACTCGTAATCTTTATGTTCATCAAAAATACGAACAAGTAAAAATAATAGCCAAGTGACTAAGCAGCTTACAATATCAAACAGAACAAGACTCGATTCACCATTATGCGTCGCTCTCGCAACGACGGCAGAAAGCAAATACAAAATAAAAAATAATACTGCATTAGGAAGTGGAAAACGTTCATCAATCCATCCAAGTATTCTTTTGTGGATAGAGTCGTTAAGGGTTAAAGCTTGTGTCATGATTAAAGTCCTTTTGGTACTATTCGAGCCTATTTATTAATGGGCTCATCCATTGAGTTATTTATCGAACTTGAGTAAAAGTAACGGTAATAAAATGAAGTCAATAACGGCAGCAAGCATCACTGTTAAGGCAAGTAATGCTCCCATTCCGTAGGTCGGTGAGAAGTGTGATAATGTCAGCAGTCCGAAACCTAAAGTAAGTACTATCGATGTAATAATGATGGCTATACCAACGATATTAAATGCGTACTCAACCGCTTCTGTCGTTGCCATATTATTTTGTTTCGCGTGACGATATTTAAATAGAAAATGAACAGTATCGTCAACAACAAGCCCTAGCCCCATACTTGCGACGATACTAAGACCTAGGTCAATGTGACCATCCATAAGCCCCCATATACCATAAGCCATCATGATCGGAATAATATTAGGGATGATACTAATAAGGCCTAGCTTCCAAGAGCGCAGCAAGAAGCTCAGTAATACTGAAATTAAGATCAACGCAAGCGCAGTTCCTTTCAGCAAGCTCTCACTATTACGATCTGAAATTTTTGCAAAAATCATATCAACACCCGACCCCTCTGTTAGCAACAGCGTAGGTGTATTCTCTGCAGCCCAAGTTGTTAACTTCAGATCAAATGCTGATAATTCTTTAGAGGATATTTTATGTAAATTGATTGTTAATCGTGTCGCTGATTTATCAAAATTAACCTGCTCGTCAACGCCCATACCATAAGGGAGTGACATTTCATAAAGCAACACAGATTGAGCTATCGCATTTTTACTATTTGGTACCTGATAAAAATCAGGATTATCTTGATTAAGTTTTTGGCTTAACTCCTTAACTTGTAGACTAAACCCATCAACATATCCGACATTATTTTGTGTGCGAACCCATTGAATTAACTTATCTAAATCTTTTTGATATTCAGGCGTTAATATGCCCAACTCACCACCTGACGCAACAGAGTATTGAATGAAGTTAACGCCATTTAATTTATCATTTTGAGTTTCAATTGCTTGACGAACATCGAAGGTCTCATCGTAATATTGATGCCATTGATCATTTAGTTCTAATTTAGTTGCGCCAAAACCACCAGCCAAAAGAAGCACAAAAGTGAATAGCCACAATAACTTTGTATGTGTTGTCAGCAGCTGACTAAACTTCATAATAATGGAGTGTAACCATCCGTTATCAATATTCGGCAGTTTCTTCGGTTCGGGCAATAGTAATAAAACAGCCGGAAACCAAGTCAAACTCAAAATACAGGCGATAATCGCCCCCAAAGCAACGAGATTACCAAGATCTCGATAAGGTGGTGACTCGCTAAAGTTTAAACAAAGAAGCCCTATCGCTGTTGTGACTGAAGTAATAACAATAGGTTTAATATTGGCTGTTAGAGCCTCTCGAATTGCAGATTCTTGCTTAAGGCCTTGGCGTATATAATATTGATAAGAGACAAGTAAATGCATGCAATCAGCAACTACAATGACCATAATCATTGACGGTACAGCACCAACAACTGGAGTGAGTTGATGCGCTTGCCAGCCAAAAATACCAAACACTGACAATACTGTCATCAAGGTCACACCAAGAGACAGAGTAGCGCCAGAAATAGAGCAAGATAAGAAATATATTGCAGCAAAAATTAATAAATAACTACTCGGAATAAGTAGCGCCATATCACGCTCAACCGCTTCCATTAACGCAATATTAATAACTGAAGTACCAAAAAGTTGGACTTTTACATTACTATTACTTATTTCTTCAAGCTTATTTCGAGCATAACTAATTAGCTCTGGAGTCGCAGCCTCATTACTTTCAGGTAAAGTGAGGGTAACCTGAACGATTGCAAGCGTTCCATCTACACTGACTAAATTGTTAAGTAGCCTAGGTTGAGTTTCTGCATACTGCTTTAATTCGAGTAAAAAAGACGGTGTCAAATGACTGTTTCCGGGTACTAAATCATTTATTTGTAAATCATCTTCATCTACGCTCATCTTTTGAAAGTTAATCAGTGAATCAACACGCCGAGAATAAGGAATAGCCCATGCTTCATCGGTTAATAATTCAAGATAATGAATAATTTCAGCCTGGTAGATACTTGGATTATTATTCGAACTCTCAACAAGAAAAGTCAGTGTGTCTTGTTTATTAAAGTCAGTTTCAAGTTGTTCAAATGTTTTTAACTGGGGATTGTCTAAACTGAAATAAGATCTGAAATCAGACGTAAAACTGAGGTTCAGGGTGCCAAAAATTGAAACAAAGATCAGACATGTGAACAAACAAATTGTTAGTTTTGGTCTTTTAATAACAAAGTTAATCAGTAAAGAGGTTTTTATGACTTCCATTTACAATATCCATCCTAAATATATAGTACAAGAACCACAGCAGTGAGCGAACGAACATTACAGAGTGGTTTTTTTAAATTTACTTTCTGATACGTTTGATACATTACTTTTCGTTAACATTTAAAAAGATAACATTTAGAATGGCCAGCTTCAACGTGTAAGCTATTGATTTAGAAGATATAAAAACAAACCATGAGTGACAGGGTGTCATATACAACCACTTTATAGCCATATAGTCTGCTAAATATGAAACTACCACCACACTATACCTCTCAGGGGTTAAACCCTAGTTTAAAACGCTAAGACCAGTAAAATAGAGTGGATATGTTAAATTGTTGTAAATAAAAGAATCAGCCTGCAAATTGAGCATAAATCATTGTAAATAAAAGAATTCACCTATATTAGGTAACATGATTCATTATAATCAGCATAAACAGGGTATCCAAATAGGAGTATTTAAATGCTTTTTTTTATTAACATATCTATAAAATTTAATATCCGCTTCCACTGTTACAGGTGGTCGATAACGAACAGTTAAACGTGGGTGATTTCAATAACGAAAGAGTCGATAAAAAGTGCAGGAGTTCAAGTAAAAATAATAAAGGAGGGATTTAACTGTATGGATATGGGGAATTAAATTAAGTGACTAACACAGCTAAAATAAGCCCTTGAAGGGCTCATTTAATTAAAAGTAATACTCGGCCGTGACTTGAATATAGTCGTCTTGTCGGAACATATAGCTAGGATCAAATGGATCGTCACTCCAAATAAACGTCGCGTTTGCAGATATTTTAGTGGACTCACCTACTCGGGTGCTTATATCAATAAATATTGTTCGAGAACCTTTATAATCAAGGTTCTGGTTTGTTCCTATCAGTAGTTCACTCGACTCTACATCATTAAATGTAAACCTTGATGCAACAGATATGTTATTGCGGTTAATGCTGAGATTATTACTCTCAATTTGACGCTTAATGTCTTCTAGATTACTCATATTTTCATTTAAATTTTTGATCTTGTCACGTGAGTCCCATGCATATTCAACGATCATCCCTATATCGATCATTGAGTCTTGAATAGCATAAAAATTATATTCAAACCCCGTAACAAATGCAGTGTAATTTTTGATTTTATCGCCACTTCGATTAATACTTTCTAGCTTAAGTATCCAATCATCATAAATGTACTGAGTATCAATGCCAAACTGATTAATCAATGGATAAAATGGCTTCAATGTTACCTGTCCAGTCGATAATACATCGGAATCAATCGATACGTTAAAATTAGGCTCTCTTGATGTACCATTAAACCAACTTACCCCAAGATCCCAGTTATCAATACTGTTTGTCCAACGGCTTGCTAGATCTATATGTGATTCACCATTCTTCGCTTCATATGTAGGATCACTATTATCTATTCTTATATCTATATATGTAGGTCCTATACCATTAGAGCGCCCTGAATTAAGTGCTCTTAATACGATAGGGGTTGGGCGAAAACGTGTTTTATCACCAGGAAAAATAACAGGTCGAAAAAAAGGTAATATCAGTAGTTCTACATTTCCCCAATCACTAAAGGTTGAAAAATGAAACATAGGCTGACCTAACTTTTCGTTTTCATCAAATCGATCTATTGCATCATTTTGATTAACTACATCAACTAAATTAAGCGTTTCTGTTACCCCCCAAAAAACCTTACCGATACCCACTTTCAATTCAAAAGTATCGTGATATGTAGAATAGATAGCTTCTCGAATATCAAAATGGGAACGGTTAGAGTCCACACTGTCTAAACGAACATAAGGTTTGAAAAGAACGCTTTGATCGTCCCCTTCCCAATAAAGTTCAGGGCTAAAATTTAGTGATAACTGCTCATCAGTTTGTTCCGAGTCAACTGGTGTTTGTATAAAATATCGAGTTTCTAGGCCCACCAAGCCACTTAAGTTTATCGCAGCGAATGAACTCGTGGAGATAATTAAACTTAATACAGCAACTAAGGACTTATTATTGTATTTCAACGAAGTCTCTAAATATCCCATAGGATTAAACTTATCTCGCACGCTTTAATGAATTTTTATTAAAATCGCGTACTGTTAACCCTTGATTAAACTTCACATCATGGTAAGTCATTGTCGTACTTTTCCCAGTTTGGTGATTAATCATGGTCATCGATTCGGCTCGCCAAAATTTATTAAGATATAGCTTGTAGTTATTTGCAGTAAGCGTCTTAAATTTTGTCGATTTACGATCATAAAAATCAACTTTGTGTACAAGATATTTGTCTTGATCCACCCAACTAATCAGTTTGGTATATCCAGAGTCTTCATCGGTAGGAAAACTTTCAATCACGAACATTTGGCTACCGTTAAACATGTCATCTTTTAGATAATTAAATTTGAATTTTTCTAGCTCGAATGAAGATAGATCTTCATATGAAAATTCGCTCCCCATAAAAGGGCCCGCTTTATTACGAGAGGAAATGCGCTTAACTCGTTTTAATGACGGTAAATAAAGCCATTGATCATCCGCTTTATTGATATGTGAAAAAGAAAGAAAAGCAGTACCTTTACGGTCTGCGGGTTTATCAAAAATAGTCAAACCTTTATCACCATCATCAACAACCTCTAGACTTTTTATTCGTATTTCTCGAATACTTTCCTTCCCTTTTGCATTACGCAGTACCATAGTGGTTTGCTGGATACTATCATTCCACCCAGAATCCCTTACCTTACGCTCTTTTGCGATAGCAAAACCTTTTTCTTCTGACGTTTGAGCTTGAGCAGTAATAAAACCGCTTGTCATAAACACAGAGATAGCTAAGACACCTGCGGTATATTTTTTATCCAACATAATAATTCCCTTTATTTTTCCCAACACTTATCTGAGCCCCTTTTGGTCGACAAGACAAACTAAAATGATACGTTCAAAGTTATCAAGCGATTCATTAATACGAACAATGACTTATCTATTTTAGGTTATCACATTGACTGGATATAACCTCACAAATATAACGTAACAACCTGTTTTGTAAGGGCTGTAAAAATAAAATTAAGCACAGTAAAACGTGATAACAGTATTACCTCTGCGATGAAATTTCATGGGGGATGGGAACAACGGGAATGAACTTAAAAGGATTTACTAAAACTTATGCATGATTTGCCTTCGATATATAGCAAATCATGGCCTACTCATATTGGTGTTGTTTGTATCAAGTAACAACACCAATAATATATAAAAAATAAATCTAGCCGCAATATTATTGCGCTAAACGAACTTCATTTGCTTCAATGTTTAATTCTGCAAGCTTATTAAGTAGTGCTTCTATATTTTTCTTCCCTGAACCTTCATTGGCCATTTGGAGGCGCGCAACACCAGAGAATGCATCACCAAAAGTAGCTGTATGTGGGGCCTTCACTACTTCATCAAGTATCACTTTACCGCTTAAAGTATCTGTCAACGTGTAGTTAACTTTTGTCGTGACTGTCATATCAAGGCCAAACAATGGCTGTTCAACGTCCACAATTTTAGCTGATAGTTGATATTTTCCCTTTTCAGAGAAAAGTCCTTGCTCTAATAGGCTCTCTTTAATTGCACCAGAAAAAGCAACATCACTAATTTCAGATGTCCAAGCAGCATTTGTATCCTCACCACCCGAAACTGACGACAAGGCCAAGTTATTTTGTACTGCTGCTGGATATACTTTTTGTTCGCCTTGATACACCATATTCTCAACCTGTGCACCCGATGCGCAACCAACTAAGTATAAACACGTTGCAATTGCCAATGTCTTTTTAACTACGTTCATTTTCATCATTCCTTTGTTTTTATAATAATCAAGAGTCGTACCTACAATTTATTTACCCCTTACAAACCGTAAGAGATAAAATATTATCACGTTGATTTTATTCGTATTAGCCTTTATAGCAAGCATATTCCATGCTCCTTTTTAGGTAATTGTGACAGTGCCTACAAATAATAATATATTAATCAAAAACAACATTATCCATTATAAAAGACACTAAAATTCGAACAATCATATCAATAGCTTAATTGTTTGATTGCGATTTCAACAAAACTTGTTACTATTGCAACACATATAGTCGGGGGGCCTAATAGGCTGAGATCGCATATTTATTGCGAGACCCGTTGAACCTGATTCAGTTAACACTGACGTAGGGAACTATCGATCTTGCTTCTCATGATTTGACCTTCTGCGTCTCTCAATCTTTGGCTTGATAAAGTTCCTGTGCGCCAGCCCTAGGAATATTTATGCTAAAGGTTATAACAAACATATCAACACCAATTGTATTAACCATTGCAGGGTCAGATAGCGGTGGCGGTGCTGGTATTCAAGCAGATATCAAAGCAATATCAGCAACTGGCAGTTATGCTTGTTCTGCAATCACCGCAATCACTGCGCAAAACACTCTCGGTGTATCCGCAATTTTTCCCATCCCACTTGAACATATCGAAAAACAACTCGATGCCGTATTTAGCGATTTAAACGTCGTGGCAGTGAAAGTTGGAATGCTTGCTGACTGCGATATTATCAACGTCGTCGCCGCTAAAATTAAGCAATTTAAGCCAGCATTTTTAGTTGTTGACCCAGTTATGATTGCTACTAGCGGCGACTTACTGCTTAAAGAATCAGCGATCAGTACGCTTAGATCAGAGCTACTACCACTTGCTGACTTAATCACCCCTAACCTACCCGAAGGAGCTGCTTTAATTGGTTCAGATGTGCCTACCAATGAAGATGAAATGGGCAGCATGATTAGCGAATTGCGTCAGCTTAATGTCAATGCAGTACTATTAAAAGGCGGTCACTTAGAGCAAGATGACAACAGTAACGATTTACTCATCTTCCAAGACCATGTGGAACAGTTAACCGCAAAACGCATTAATACCCACAATACGCACGGCACTGGCTGTACGCTATCCTCAGCAATCGCATCCTACTTAGCCCAAGGCTATGATCTACTGCAAGCTGTGAAGTTAGCTAAGCAATACATCTCCAACGCCATTGCTCACGCGGATGAATTAGATATAGGTAGCGGCCACGGTCCGGTTAATCACTTCTTTACTGGTCATGCTGATGTCTAGCACCTCGCAGACAAAGCTAAAATCGGAAGATAGCCTTGCGGTAAACATCGCGATTAAGAACGGTTATTTACATTATAACGACAGTATTGACCCCGTATTAAACAAGCTGAACATGACGGTGCCAGCTCGGCAGTGGACCTGTATTTTAGGGCGTAGCGGCAGTGGTAAAACCTCACTACTGCGTTACCTTGCAGGGCTGTTAGATCATAAAATAATGTGGTCAGGAGAACTATCAGTTAACGCGAATAACTTAGTTCAACCAGACTTAACCAATCAAATTGCTTACATGGCACAGCAAGATTTATTGCTACCTTGGTTGTCCGTGCTCGACAATGTCATGTTAAGCAGTAAATTCGGCACTGAAAAATCAGCACCAAAAACTGACAAAGCACTCGATCTACTGGCTAAGGTCGGTCTTGCTGATAATGCCAATCGTTTTCCGCAACAACTGTCTGGAGGCATGCGTCAACGCGTGGCACTGGCAAGAACATTAATGCAAGACAAACCCGTTGTATTAATGGACGAGCCCTTTTCAGCCTTAGATGCCGTGACTCGTTATCGATTACAAGACCTCGCTTGTGAATTGTTAAAAGATAAAACCGTCGTTTTAATCACACACGAGCCCCAAGAAGCGATCCGCCTCGCTGATCATATCTATATTATGCAAGGCAAGCCTGCTGAGGCAGAATACTTACAAGTACCGACATCGGCGAAACCGCGTCAATTCGATGCTGAATGTGCACAACTACAGCAACAAATCATGACTTGTTTAGCACAGGAATATGGAGCTGAGCATGAGTAATATCATTAGTGCAAACCTGACACATCAGCAGAAGAGTAAAAACAAGAAACAAATAATCCATATTAGCCCGGTACTGCGCATTATCATTAGTGCACTTGTTATTATCGGGTTATGGCAAAGCATTGTGGTCATTTTTGAAATGCCCTCTTTCATTCTTCCCACACCATTAGCTGTCTTTGAACGCTTAATCGAGCGCCATGAAGTCTTGCTTAAGCACACATTGGTGACCGCACAAGAAATTGTATTTGGCTTGTTACTCGGTTTATTCATGGGGCTATTTTTTGCGCTGCTGATGCTATTGTTTAAGCCTATTAAGCATTGGCTATTACCGATTTTGATTGCTAGCCAAGCCATCCCCGTATTCGCCATTGCACCAGTACTGATGCTTTGGTTAGGTTACGGTATGACCTCTAAAATAGTAATGGCAGCATTAATCATCTTTTTCCCCGTGACGACCTGTTGTTATGACGGTTTGCGTAATACGCCAACTGGCTATTTAGATTTGGCTAAAACCATGGGCGCAACCAAATGGCAAATGCTACGTCATATTCAACTACCAGCTTCGTTACCGACATTAGCATCGGGTATCCGTGTGGCAGTGGTGATTGCACCTATTGGTGCTGTTGCAGGTGAATGGGTCGGCTCAAGTGCAGGCTTGGGTTATCTCATGCTCCAAGCCAATGCTCGTATGATGATTGATGAAATGTTTGCAGCATTACTGATCTTATCAACTCTGTCAGTCTTACTTTATTTTATCACTGATAAAGCATTGAAGAAGCTCATTCCTTGGGACTTTTAACTAGCTACGGCTAATCACAATAACTTAATCCCCATATGGCAACTCACGATAAAAACGAAAAAACAAAAAACAAAAAGGACATTTAATGAAAAACAACATCTTATTCAAGGCCGCAGTATTTACAGCAGCTATGTTATCGGTAAATGCACATGCTGAAACGAAGACCCTAACACTGATGCTAGATTGGTTTGTTAATCCGAATCACGGTCCTATTATTATTGCCAAAGAGCGTGGTTACTTTGCAGAACAAGGGGTGAATGTGGTGATTCAAGAACCTGCTGACCCAAGCATGCCACCAAAACTTGTCGCCGCAAATAAAATTGATCTAGCTATCACATATCAACCAAATTTAACCATTGATGTCGCGGCTGGTTTACCCCTAATCCGTTCTGCGACCTTGATTGCAACACCACTCAATACCTTGATGGTACTCGACAATAACAAAATTAATAATATGTCTGATTTAAAAGGTAAAAAGATTGGTATCGCGATTGCAGGTAACGAAGAAGCAACTGTCGGCACTATGCTAAAAACAGGCGGCGTTAACTACGATGACGTACAGATCATTAACGTAGGCTGGGCACTATCATCGTCACTTGCATCAGGTAAAGTAGATGCAATTTGGGGTGGTCTGCGCAATTTTGAAACCAACCAGCTTGAACTTGAAGGTTTTAAAGCAAAAGCCTTCTTCCCAGAAGAGCACGGCATACCAGCCTATGACGAGCTAGTATTTGTTGCTAATGCCAATACCTACGACAAAGCAGCTATCCAGGCCTTCAATAAAGCACTAGAGCAAGCAACGACCTACATTGTTAATCACCCACAAGCATCATGGAAAGAGTTTGTCGCGTATGCACCAGACACGTTAAATAACGAGCTAAATAAACGTGCCTGGAACGATACCCTAACCCGTTTCGCGCTACGCCCTTCTGCGGTTGATTTAAAACGTTATGACTATTATGCCGAATTCATGTATTCACAAAAGATCATCAAAACAATACCTAAAGCACAAAATTACGTACCAACTCTGTAGAAGATAGCCGAGAAACTAGGATACATAAACAATGAATCATCAAGATCTAATTAATGCCTGCCGTGAAGATTGGAATGCCTATACCCAACATGCGTTTGTACAACAATTAGCGCAAGGAACATTAGCACAGCCGAGTTACTTACATTACCTTAAGCAGGACTTCTTGTTTCTTAAGCAATATGCCCGTGCTTACGCGTTAGCGATTTACAAAGCACGTACCTTAGCTAATATGCGTAAAGCACTACCAAGTGTGCATGCATTACTCGATTCTGAAATTGGTCACCACGTTACTTACTGTAGCAATTGGGGATTAACTGAATCAGATTTAGAAGCAGAGCCAGAAGATTTTGGTACCGTTGCTTATACACGCTATGTACTTGATGCCGGTATGGCTGGCGATATCGTCGACCTTTATGCTGCACTTGCCCCTTGCTCAATCGGATACGCCGAAATAGGCCGAAATCTAGCCGCAGATGTAAACACCAAGCTAATCGATAATCCATTCGCAAGCTGGATTGAACTCTATAGTGGTGATGAATTTCAACAAGGTGTCGCACAAGGTACATCGCATATTGATGAATTACTGGCTGAAATCGACCTAAATAGCCAACGCGGTCGTAACCTAATACATGTATTTAGAACGGCTACTCGTATGGAAATTGCATTTTGGCAGCAAGGACTTGATGTATCCTAGTTAAAATAAGAAATAAAAACAGAGCCTAATAAAACAAAATAGCGCGTTAATATAATGAAATATTAACGCACTATTTTTTAAATGCTTACTGGTTACAACTACTATCTACTATTTACAACCAAAGATTTTTAATCGGAGTGTCTGGCGAAAAGTGATAATGAATCTGGGCTTGTAATAACTCAGCTGTCGCAATCGCATCTGTTAACGCATCATGTGGTGGATACACAGGTAAATGATAACGAGATCGGCTATTTGCAAGACGAATAGAGTCCTGACGTTTACGTTTAAATAAACTGAAAAAGCCCTTGGCTTGCGCATCTTGCACATCTGCTTCTATCTGCATAGTATCAACAACAGGGAACACAATACCTTCATTAATTAAACTACGTAAATTACTATCAAAAAAATCACGTTCAATACGGCGGTAATGAACCACAACAACCTTTCCCGCTAATGCCTCTAATACGGGCTCTAGTATCCGTAACAAATCGGGCGCACCTTTTAGATCTGTATGGGTAATACCGTGAATAATAATGGAATTTTCTTGTAATTTATCCTCTGGATCAATATACCAATGCTGCGCTTGCCGACAAAAAATACGTTTCAAATTAAACGGCACTAAGCCAATGCTAATAATGCTATTTTGTTGTGAATCCAGCCCTGTCGTTTCAAAATCTAACGCGACAAAATCAATATCACTTAACTTCGTTTCATCATGATACATGCCAGTCCGGTAAAAAGACTTTAAACGTTCATCCTTACTCTGGGCTACCTTTACTTTATAAAACGCACCCCAGTTTAAAATCTCTTTATTGATAAAGTTATGCATTAATAACCCCTACATTTTATTGGCGGTATAACGATATTTTAAAAAGTTCTGCGCATTGCTTAAAACTAAAAAGGCATCTTTAAGATTACGTCGCTCAAACTCCGACATATTTTCTGGTTCAATATTATTATCCGGTTCAATTTCCGACTCCACATCTAACGCTTGGTGACGTAAGCGAACCAAGGAAATCAACTCCATCGCATGCTGTAAGTCCTGTCCTTTTGATGCTGGTAAAATGCCCGCTTCAATTATATCTTCCAAACGTTCAAATGAATTTTGCGATTGAGAGCCAATTGCCAGTCCATGTACGCGAATTAAATCTGCCAGCGGTGCTGTACCACGACGTTTTAAGTTAATTGAATTGTTATGACGCCCGTCCTTCTCCATCACAAAATTTTTGAAGAAACCCAGTGGCGGCGTACGGTTTAATGCATTACGTGCTAAACAAGCTAAGAATCGGTTATTTTTCTTAGCGCGACGTAAAATAAAGGCATTTAGCTGCTCAGCCCATTTAACCCGACCATACACGCCTGTTAAGTCAAAGAAGATAGAACAGTTTAATAATGCTTGTGGATTCGGGTTATCAATCCAGTCAGCAAAACAATCTTCCCATTCAGCTTGAGTTTTACGAAACTCAGGATTAGTTGCCATAATATCGCCTGTACAATAGGTATAGCCGCAAGCGGCTAATCCATCACATACAAACTTAGATAATTTTTCAAAATATGCGCAGTGCTTCTCATTATCATAACTATTATCTAAAATAATACCGTTGTCTTGGTCTGTTACAATCAATTGCTCATCACGTGCCATTGAGCCCAAAGCTAGAAAGCAATAAGGAACTGGAGGCTGACCTAATTCTTCTTCGGCAAGCTCGAGTAATCGCTGTTTAAAACTGCGACCGATCTCGGACATCGCGCTACCAATCATATGTGAATTCGCATCTTCATTGACCATACGTACAAAACAATCTTTGAGCTGTTTAGAGAGTAAAACAAGATCTTCAATATTTTGTTGCTGGAAAATACTGCCCGACAACAACAAACTATTTTGTGACTCATAACGAATAATATCCGCGACTTCAATAAGACCAATAGGCTGCTTGTTCTTTAAGATAGGTAAATGATGGACGTTATAGCGTAACATCATCAACATCGCTTCTGAGACATAAGCATTATGATCGAGTGACATCAACTCTGTCGACATTACATCTGAAACAGGGTTATCAACGCTCAGACCCGTCGCTATAACTTTTGCACATAAATCATGCTGAGTGATAATACCGACAAAGTTGCTGCCATCTTCATTAACAATAGTCGGATCATTAATCAAGGCTGCAGACACACTCTCTTCCGCCATCACCTTCGCAACATCTTGAATTGATGTCGTATTTTTTAACATTACTAAGTCTCGACTCAATAATGTTTTAACTTTTGAGGTAGTTAATGAGTTCGCATCATCGTTATTATCTTCAACAGCTTGCTTTAATCGAATCGTACCTTCCACTTCCGAGAAATCAGAAAACGCTTCATAACGTTCACAAAAATCATGGAAGAGCGCTTCAGGAATACAATAAACAAGCGTGTCTTTAACCGCTTTTGCTGGAAGTCGAACTTTATTATTGGCTAATAAACCCATCTGACCAAATATTTCGCCTTGATCGAGGCGGTTATATAATTCACCTTTGCGGCGGTATATTTCCACCACACCACTGCGAATAAAATACAGGTCATGGATCTTATCGCCATACTCAATAATCATCGAATCTGCACGGAAGTATGAGATCTCAATACTTTTAACCACTTCTTCTAACGCTTCTTCAGGAAGTTGATCAAAAGGTTGATACTGGCTAATAAAGTTTTTAATTTCTAGTAGTTCGATTTCCATTCTTTACTCTATTTATAAATTATAAATATGCCGCAGCACGTTCAATTAAAGATTCTGCTTGTCGACGTAACAGCCAATCTGCACCCAATGTTATCGATTTTTCAGCCAATGAGCGGGCTTGCTTATAATTACCTTGATAAAAATAACGCTCACCTAAACGGAAATAAGTTTCAGGATAACGTGGCGCGATTCGGATAGCCCGCTCTAATGATGCAATCGCAGCTCGATTATCACCACTATTTACCTGTTTTTCAGCACGTTTCATTAGTGATAATACCGCAGCAGGTGCTTGAGCCGTATCATCTACCAATGCTGGTTTGGGCTTAGCTTTTGGTTCCGGTTTGCTTTGTTCGCCCGAAACTGGAACAGTATTATTCGTCTCTTGTACTTGCGTACCATTGGAATTGTACGTAGGTATTGTCCCGCAGGCCGTTAAAAGTAATGGCAGTGCGAACAGACACGCGCGTTTTATTATTTTCATGTTACTTCCAAAATTAATGTTTAATGACAAATCGCATTATTCGACAAGATCACGGAACCACTCAATCACTCGCTTAACCCCTTGATTACAACGTAATTCAATTTCAGGTTCATAACCACTCATAAAAGGCAGCGGGATCGAGTTAAGACAACTACCTTGGCTACCTTGACCAGTATCACGATCAACCCAACCGACTGTAATATTCTGTGGTGGCAAGTTCTGAATCGGCAATGCTGAACGTTGGCGGAAAATGTCAGCCCAAACACGCAAAGCCCCACTAGAACCTGTTAAACCAGTCGTCACATTATCATCACGTCCCATCCATACAACGGCCATCATGTCACCAGAAAATCCTGCGAACCAACTGTCTCTTAGATCATTCGTTGTTCCCGTTTTACCTGCGACTTCAAAGTTTGGTAACAACCATTCGAGGGCTCTCCCCGAGCCTTCATGCGTAACAGCTTGCATCGCATGACGCAGCATGTACACAGAACCAGCATCAAAGCGCTTATCAACGGCTAACGGATAACGCTTCAACACATTACCCTTTGGATCGACAACGGCATTAATAGCTAATAAAGGTGTATAGAAACCATCCGCAGATAATGTTTGATACATTTGAGCAACGGTTAATGGCGTCATATCGACTGCGCCTAAGGTGACCGATGGCAAAGCCGCTATACGTTGTTCGACACCAAGACCATGGATCGTATTAATGACCTTATCTAAGCCAATCTCATTGCCTAAGCGTGCTGTAGCTTGATTATAAGACTTAGCAAGCGCTTTATATAACAGTACATCACCATGATCTTTCTTATCGTAGTTTTTAGGTGACCAAATATCCCCATTGGGTAAGTTTAGGTTATATTCATCATCACTGATCAAGGTAGACAGATTATACTTTTCAGGCTGTTCTAATGCTGTCAGGTACACAGCAGGTTTAATCAATGAGCCCACTTGACGCTTAGCATCTATGGCGCGATTAAAACCAGCATAACGCGCATTCGCACCACCAACAATAGCAATAACAGCGCCTGTATTTGGTCGTGTGATCACCACAGCACCTTCAAGTTTAGCACTCAAGCCATTACGTTTATGTCGTGCAATGGATTTAGTGAGACTTGACTCTGCACTACTCTGTACCAATGGATCAAAATGCGTAAAAATAGATAAACCATTCTCACTTAAATCTTCAACTTTATAGTCTCGCTGTAGTTGGCGGCGAACTAAATCAAGATAAGCAGGAAATCGCTTGGTGCTACTCGCAGTTTGCTCACCCATGCCTAACGGTTTCGCTTTAGCTGTCGCCGCTAATTCACTGTCTAAACGACCTTCTCGAACCGCAATATCTAGCACTAAATCACGACGGTTAAGTGCACGTTCAGGGTTTCGCCAAGGATTGTAATAACTTGCGCCACGCACTAATGCGACCAATAAGGCTTGCTTATCGATAGGTAAATCTGCAAGTGGTGTTTTAAAGTAATACTGGCTCGCTAAACCAAAGCCATGAATAGCACGAGGACCATCTTGACCAAGATAAATTTCGTTAATATACCCTTCTAAAATCTTTTCCTTCGAAAAGTGGAATTCAAGTAAGATTGCCATCAATGCTTCTTGTGCTTTTCGGCTAAAAGTGCGTTCAGAACTCAGGTAATAATTTTTAACCAGTTGCTGAGTCAGTGTTGACGCGCCTTGGGAAATACCACCTTGTTTAATATTCGCCACTAATGCACGGGCGATACCACGAACAGAAATACCAAAATGTTCGTAGAAGCTATCATCTTCAACCGCCACTAACATTGCTTGTAGCGACTCTGGTACTTCAGATAGCTGTACTAGCAGTCTATCTTCATTATGCGCAGGATAAATGCCACCAATAACAACTGGCTCTAATCGTAAAAGACCGACACCATCGTCAGTATCCAGTTTAGCAACCATGCCATCATTCAATAGCAACGAAATATTACGTGGAGGCTCTAAGCCATCACTAAATTGAAATCCGGGCGTATAAATGTGAACCTGATTACCTCGTATATTTGCTTGCCCAAGTTTAGTCGGACGAGCAACAAATTTATAACCTAATAAACCGAGTTCCGTTTTTAAATCAGCCGCAGTTAAAGCAGCGCCTTCGTATAATTCGAGCGGACGTGCGTAAACAGTCGATGGTACAGCCCACTTATTTTCATCAAATGTTGAACGAATAATAATATCTAAATAAATCATTACAGCTAACCCGATAAATACGGGGATTAGTAATAACTTCCACCATAAACCACTACCTTTTACATTCTTACTCACAAGCACCTCCCGTTATCATTTCACCGTTAATGACAACTCATTAAATCCGTTACTATATTCGAATAATAACATAGTAAATACACTCTAATCGATATTGTATTTAAAGTAATAATCACTACTTTAAATACTAAGTCAGACTTAAATAAGCATTTTAAAACCACATTAAAATCATAACCTTTACTACAAAATTTGTTATAAAACGATGATTAGCCCCACCTCAACCACCTTCAAGTGAAACCACCAATGATTGTATTGGAAAACAACCTTTTCTCCTTACTAAATCAACTTTAATAACACCCAAAGCAGTGGATCAATATCACTAACATAGTTTGATTTATTAGATAATAGACTGATATACAACTTATATTATAGCGAAATTGATTCTTGTAACTATGATTAAAAAAACACGGCATAGTTCATATAAAACAAGGATAAACGATGAAAAAATTAACCCCTCTCATTTTATCACTCGCAACAATAGCAACAGCCTCAGCTGAAGATAAAACATCTGGTGATGTCGACTTTTACCTCGGTGCTAAAACAGGTTATATATATACTGCGTTTGACAAACTCGATCCTAAGTTACCTGCTACTTTTCTTGTAGGTATTCAAAAGAGTGGCTTTGGTTTAGAGTTTGAAGGTACTTTTGTCGATATGGATAAAAACAGTGTTGATTTGGAATATGAGTCATACGCTATCTATGGGACATACCGCACACCTGGTACATACTATGCAAAATTAAGGGCTGGCTATTTAGAAGAGACACTGAAATCAGACACAAAAAAATGGGAAGAATATGGTTTTTCTGGCGGTATATTATTTGGTATTGAGTTTGGTGATGCATTCACGATCGAAGCGGGTTATACCGTTATTCAAGCAGACCTGAAATATTTTAGTTTAGGCGGTAATGTTCATTTTTAACAAGAAGGGATAGTCAATTTCTTGAACTATCCCTTTGACACAAATTAATAAGCGCTAATGATTAAGCTTTAGCTGCTGTTAATTTATTTCCTTCTTTCGCTAATACAGCTGCTTTATCAACTGGTTTAGTGAAGAAAGCAATTATAGTAACAGCTACTAATAGTGCAGCGAAAGCAAAATAAGTATTGTTAGTTGAACCAGCAACAGTTGCTAAGAAACCACCGAAGAAACCAGATACACCCCATGAAGAATAAAGGATACCGAAGTTAGTACCGTAGGTTTTTAGGCCATAGTTATCAGCAGTAATTGTTGGGAATACACTTAATAGTGCACCGTATGACATCGCACCAATTGCAATCGCAACCATCAGTGGCATTTGCGTTGTAATTGTAGTGAAGAATGCCATGTTACCCGCTTGAAGCATGAATACTAAAGCAAGTGTATTTACACGGCCAATTTTATCAGAAATTAAGCCACCAACTACACGACCACCTGTATTAAAGATAGCAAGTAAAACAACACTGAATGCAATTTGCTCTGATGTCAGACCAATTGATTTACTGATATTACCAATACTACCAATTAACATGATACCTGCAGCAGCCGAAACCATGAACATTACCCATAACTGGTAAAATTGAGGCGTTTTCAGCATTTGTTGCCAGCTAAGATTGATATCATCACTTGATGCAACCGCTTTCGCTTCAGATGCGTCAGCAACATAACCTGCAGGAGGCGCAACAAGTAGAGACGCCAGTGGAATAGCGATTACTAATAGGCCTGCACCTAAAATTTTGAATGTATCGTAGATACCGTAGTTTTCGATAAGGCTTGTAGATAATGGTGCTAGGTATACAGAAGCAAGTCCGAAACCACCTGCAGTTAAACCACTCACTAAACCTTTTTTACCTTTTGGCCACCATTTCATCGCACTTGGGCTAATACATGCGTATGAGAAACCGATACCGGCACCTACAATGCCTCCAAAGGTAAATTCAAGTTCTACTAAAGTCGTAGTGTAACCTGAAGTAATAAGACCAAGACCAACGAGAGTCACACCAAGCATGGCCACTTTTTGAGGACCAATCTTGTCTTGTAAAATACCAGCAATAAGTAAACAAGTAGCAAATGTGAAAACAGCAATTTTATACGGTGCTTTTACATCTGATGCATCAACGTTCAACGCTTCAGCTAGGGGGACTGTGAAAACACCCCATGCGTATAGAATACCGATAGTTAAGTTAATGCCGATGCCAGCTAATAGGATTTGCAGTGGTTTATTACTCATTATTGCCTCAAAATTACAAAGATTGCGGCAATTTACACGTTTTGTGATCTAGGTACAACTTTTAATTCAAAATATATTATTTTTGTTGATATAAAGTATTGCTAGAAAAGGGAAAGGCAATTTAAATATATATAAATAACAACAAATTAAAGATTAATCGTTTAATTATAAGCCTTTCAGTAATATTTTTAGCACTATAAACCAAAAAATAGACTTATCAGCATAATAAACATCAGCATATGAGTCTTTATATAAAAGGTCAAAATTGTATAATTACAAACTAAAATATGTATAAAAAATGGGCGCCGAAGCACCCATTTAGTCATTAATCATTTATTACTGATTACTGATTAAAGTACAGCAGCAATCGCTTTACATAAAGGCTGCATATTATCTTTAGTCATACCTGCAACACTGATACGGCCAGAACCGACAATGTAAACAGCATGCTCATCTTTTAATGTAGCAACTTGTTCTTTAGTAAGACCTGAGAATGAGAACATTCCGTTCTGACGAGTAATGAAGCTATAGTCACCAGTCACACCCATTTCAGCAAGTGTTGCTACAAATAGCTCACGCATTTCGTGGATACGAACACGCATTTCAGCTACTTCAGCAATCCATTGATTACGTAATGTTTCATCATCAAGAATAATCGCAACAACCGCTGCACCATGTGCAGGTGGATTTGAGTAGTTTGCACGAATACCAGATTTAATTTGACTAAATGCTGCAGCCGCAACATCTTGATCTTTCGCTACTAACGTTAGACCGCCAACACGTTCATTGTACAAACCAAAGTTTTTAGAGAAAGAATTCGCAACTAATAGTTCTTCACAATGCGCTGTAAATACACGTAGACCTGCAGCATCTTCTTCAACACCTGTTGCAAAACCTTGGTATGCAAAATCAAACAAAGGTAATAGTTTTTTGTTCGCACATAATTGCGCAAGTGTAGTCCACTGCTCAAGCGTTGGATCAATACCCGTTGGGTTATGGCAGCAACCGTGGAAAAGTACAACATCACCCGCTTCCGCTTCTGCTAGAGATGCGAGCATTACGTTGAAATCTAAACCACGCGTTTCAGCATTATAATATGCATACTGCTTAACTTCTAAACCCGCAGTATTGAAAACATTACCGTGATTTGCCCATGTTGGATTACTTACCCAAATGCGATTACTTGTTAAATGATTTTTGATAAAATCGGCAGCTGTACGTAGTGCACCAGTACCACCCGGTGCTTGTGCTGTAATTGCACGTTGCTTTGTTACAACCTCGCTATCAGCACCAAATAATAGTCTTTGTACTGCAGACGCATACGCTTTATGGCCTTCAATACTTAAATAACTTTTACTTTTTTCTTCATCAATTAACTTTTGCTCTGCTAATTTAACTGATTTTAAGATAGGCGTTTGACCGGTTTCATCTTTATAAATACCTACACCTAAATTGATTTTTTCGGCGCGTGGATCTTTAGCAAATGCTTCAGTTAAACCTAAAATTGGATCTGCTGCTGCTGTAACGATTTTCTCAAACATGGTATTCCCTATCTGCTTGTAATTAAACTACGTATTAAACCTAACATTTCACTTATTTATACCATCACAATCTCTAAATTCATAGCGATGTGGCAAAAAAATGGCTGAGATATAAAAAATAATTAAATAGACAAATTGTCACTCATTATAAAACAAAAGAAGGAGCCTTTCGGCTCCTTCTATCTTCAAAAAATCTTGTATCATTTAACCGATACTGACATCGCAATTACATTGCTTTGAAGATTTCTTCTACGCTTTCTTTAGCATCGCCAAATAACATAGTTGTATTTTCTTTGAAGAATAATGGGTTTTGAACACCAGCATAACCAGTTGCCATACTACGTTTGAATACAACAACGTTCGTTGCATTCCATACTTCTAGTACTGGCATACCTGAGATTGGCGAGTTTTCTTCTTTCGCTGCTGGGTTAACCGTATCATTTGCACCAATTACAAGTACTGTATCAGTATCGTTGAAATCGCCGTTGATCTCATCCATCTCTAATACGATATCGTAAGGTACTTTTGCTTCAGCAAGTAACACGTTCATGTGTCCAGGTAAACGACCCGCTACAGGGTGAATACCAAAGCGCACATCAACACCCGCGTCACGCAGTTTCTTCGTGATTGCAAATACAGGATACTGCGCTTGCGCTACAGCCATACCATAACCTGGAGTGATGATTACACGCTTAGAACCCATTAGCATTTCAGCAACTTCAGCAGCAGATGTTTCAACGTGAACACCTTGATCTTCATCGCCTGTTGGTGCAACAACATCGTTACCGAAGCCGCCTGCAATAACAGAGATAAACGAACGGTTCATCGCTTTACACATTACATAACTTAAAATTGCACCTGAAGAACCAACGAGCGCACCTGTTACGATTAACAAATCATTACCTAAGATAAGACCTGTAGCTGCACCAGCCCAACCAGAATAAGAGTTAAGCATAGATACAACAACTGGCATATCCGCACCACCAATTGATAGCACCAAATGCGCACCAAATACGATTGCGATAAGACTCATTAATACTAATGCAGTCGTGTTGCCTTCAAAACCAGCACCAACAAACGAGAACATCAGGTAAATAGTAGCAAGTAATGCAACTAAGTTCATTTTATGGCGGTGTGGTAACATTAACGCGCTCGATTTAACACGACCGTTTAATTTACCCCAAGCAATTAATGAACCAACAAATGTAACGATACCGATGAATACGCCCAGGAAGATTAACGTTAAGTGAATACTTAACATAACTGGATCTGTAATATTGTATTCGATATAACTGTTGTAACCGATAAATACAGCCGCCAAACCGCCGAAGCTGTTTAGGATCGCAACCATTTCTGGCATTTCAGTCATTCCGACTTTGTTTGCCCAGCGTACACCAAATGCACCACCAGCAAGCATAGCGGCAATGATATAACCGATATTTGTTACGTCACTACTAAATAATGTTGCAACAACCGCTACAATCATGCCCAGAATACCGACATAAATACCTTTCTGAGCCGTTTCTTGCTTTGATAACGCAGCAAGAGCAAGTACAAACAGTACCGCTGCAGCGATATATGCCGCTTCTAAAATACTTTTACCACCCGTTGCGACTGTAACTTCCTGTACCACGCCAACAGCAACAGGTGCTTGTTCTGCAACTGCAACCTGTGCCAATTGCGCGGCTTGTGTTGCTGCATCTACCGCTACTTGCGCAGCATTGATAGCATGTTGTGCAGCTTCAATTGATTCTTGAGACATTATAAAAATCCTTATTTACGGAACATTTTCAGCATACGCTCAGTAACGGCAAAACCACCGGCGATGTTGATAGTGGCAATAAATGTGCCGAGGAATGCGAGTAAGGTTACAAGACCACTCTCTGCGCCCATTTGGAAGAAAGCACCAAGAATAACAATACCTGAAATCGCATTCGTTACACTCATCAGCGGCGTATGTAATGATGCAGCCACATCCCAAATCAAGTAATAACCAATCACACAAGCCAGTGCGAATACCATTAAGTGATTTAAAAATTCAGCAGGAACATAATTTGCTAGCGCTGAATATGCCCAGATACCGCCACCCGCTAATAATGCCTTATAGATACCTGTTTTTTTCTTTTCAGGTTTAGCTGGCGCTTCTTTCACTTCTTCTTGTTTCGCTGCTTGAGGCGCTGCTGAAACTTGAATCGGTGGCGCAGGCCAAGTAATTTCACCGTCTTTAATTACCGTCACACCACGTTGAACAACATCGTCAAAGTTGATGGTCATTTCACCGTCTTTTTCTGGTGTGAGTAATTTAAGTAAGTTAACTAAATTGGTACCGTAAAGCTGTGATGCTTGTGCTGGTAGGCGACGAGCCATTTCGTTATAACCGATGACTTTAACACCACCGTCAGTCGTAATAACTTTATCAACCACACTTGGTTCAACGTTACCGCCGTTCACTGCAGCTAAATCGACAATCACACTACCCGCTTTCATTGCATCAACCATTTCTTGGCTAATTAGGCGTGGTGCTGGACGACCAGGAATTAATGCAGTGGTAATGATGATATCAGCATCAGCAACTTGCTCAGCAAGCATTTTCTGCTCTTGAACTTTATAGTCGTCACTCATGACTTTCGCGTAACCGTCACCAGAACCCGCAGACTCGTCAAAGTCTACCGTTAAGAATTCAGCACCCAAACTGGTGATCTGTTCTTTAACTTCAGGACGCGTATCGTACGCACGAACAATCGCACCTAAGCTACCCGCAGCGCCTACGGCAGCAAGACCAGCAACACCAGCACCAATGATCAGTACCTTGGCAGGTGGTACTTTGCCAGCAGCGGTAATTTGACCAGTAAAGAAACGGCCAAATTCATTCGCAGATTCGATTACTGCACGGTAACCGGCGATATTAGCCATTGAGCTCAATGCATCAAGTGACTGTGAACGTGAAATACGTGGCACAGAATCCATTGCTAAAACATTAATTTCACGTTTTGCAAGTTTCTCTAAAAGTGCTTCATTTTGGGCTGGCCAAATAAAGCTGATTAATGAAGTGCCTTTTTGTAATAACTTAATTTCTTTGTCATTCGCTGGCGCATTAACTTTTAGTACAATGTCAGAAGCCCAAACTTGTTTGGTATCTTCCGATATCGTTGCTCCAGCCGCTTCAAAAGTAGCGTCACTAAAATTAGCTAATTGACCCGCATTGCTTTCAACCAATACTGAAAAGCCTAATTTTTGTAACTGCTCAACCGTTGCTGGTGTTGCAGCAACTCGAGTTTCACCTTTGAGGCTCTCTCTTGGTATACCTATTTGCATCATCTGTTCCTGTCTGTTTCAACATCAAAGATAAAATACTACGTTCCATGTGTATCCCATATAGCATGAGGTACGGAGAAGCATCAGTACAAAATATCGGATTTAACCCCTTCATATTCAAAATGAAGAGAGTTATTTGTCACTAACGATTGTTCACAAAAATGTGACTTAACGCAACAACAATTTATATTAACTTACCTCATTTCAAATGGAAATTAGAATCTAAAATGTGGATTAAACGTAAAATAAATAATTATCTAGCTAAGATTAAAGCATCTTTGAAGTACAGTTGACAAGATTAAATTATTTTAATCTTCAATGATTTACATGACTAACATGAAAGGGTTTCGTTTGAAATGAAGTGGGATATCAAAATGGTATAATGTCTACAAATGACACTATGAAACAAATAGACATATGTTGTTACTTTTTATTATAAAGTGTAATTTTTTTACATTTTATACTTATCATGGGTTATTCATGGCTAATTTTACAGCAGCAAAGGTTAAAATATAATAAACTAAAACTAACGATTCCATAATTTAAACGTGCGTTTGATGATGATTAATCAGCTATAACTATCAAATTAAATGGTTTTACATATCAAACAGTGAAAACTATCTGTTATTCTCCACTATTTCTACACCATTAACGTTATATTCGCCGAACCTACTAGCTCCTTGTCCTTAAACAATAATATCGGATGAATATTACAGTCATCACTCGCTACCGAGAACAATTCGATATGATGATGTGATGACTCTATATTCATCCGTAAAAAGCCATTATGTATATGCCACTCACCATAGAACTGATCTCTCATAAATAAAGGACATAAGATCGCATCCCGAGTTTGTAAACAATCTAATTTAGCCGCTTGTCCACGATAAGTGGTTTCTAACCAATGTGAATTCGCCACTTCAGGATAATCAAAGTCACGTTTACCCGCCTCCCACAAAATATATTCACCCGAAGTACGGATAAAACGCGCTTCTTCATCAGAAATATCAAGTACAGATTCAGCCTCTAACGTCCCCTGAGTTTCATATTTGTATAACAAGATTAATTTATCAGTTTCGGTTATCTGGCCAAGCATGCTGTTACACTCTTATATTTAGGGTATAATTTAACGGTAGTGAAGATAAATAAAAATGCATAAATAAATGTGCATATGTATGATATCAATACAACCGCTTATAAAAAAATCCAACGTAGATCGCACTAACTAAGGCTGATATGCTCTATGTCTAGAGTTGCGATTAATATCAATACACAGTGATAAGATTAATAAACATATGTCGAAATGCGATAAGAGGTAAAAATACAATGAATACACACGTATTGGTGGTAGAAGATCAACAGGATATCGCAAATTTAATTCGCATCAATCTAGAGATAATTGGTAACAAAGTGACTTGCTGCCACAACGCTAAAGATGCATTTCAACTATTACACGACAACGAGTTCCAGCTTATTTTGTTAGACCTCAATCTGCCCGATATGGATGGATTAGACATATGTAAAACAATAAGAAGCCATGACGCTATTATTCCAATCATGATGTTAACCGCTCGCACAGAAGAGTTAGACCGTGTTCAAGGTCTAGAAGCTGGTGCGGATGATTACCTTGCTAAACCATTTAGCGTATTAGAATTACAAGCGCGCGTAAAAGCCCTACTTCGTCGTAGTAATGCACAAGCAGCAAATAACATAGTGCCAGAACAAATTAAGATTGCAGATTTAATCATAGACCAAGCAACGCATTGTGTGTATCGAAATAAAGAATTAATAACGCTGACGAGTACTGAATTTTCTTTATTATTCTTTTTAGCCAAATCTCCTGGCCGCGTGTATAGCAGAGAACAATTGCTTGCTGAAGTATGGGATTATCATAACGACTGTTATGAACATACCGTCAACTCACACATGAATAGATTAAGAAATAAAATTGAGCCAAATCCAGCAAAACCCACTTACATCAAAACAGTATGGGGCGTTGGTTATAAGCTGGAGGTCTCCGATGTCACATAGATCCTTGCTAGGACAGATAACATTTCCGTTGATTATTTTGTTTGTCACTATGGCAACGGGATTGTTTTTTATTTATTGTGTAATTACCGATACGAACTCAGCCCGCGTAGAACAAACACTACACAAAAACTTAGCTCAGCAAATAATCCACTATTCAGAGGATTTACAACAAGGCGATATTAGTCGAACAGCACTAAAACCCGCCTTCCATAGCTTAATGCTACTTGGTCCCAGCTATGAAATATACATCACCGATAGCCAAGGTAAGCTATTAGTATATGCCGCTGAACCAAGTAAGATCAAACGTAATTCTATTGACATTAAACCACTCGAACGGTTTATTAAGGGGGCGGGCTACCCTATTTATGCAGATAACCCTAGAAGTCCTAATCAGCAAAAACTGTTCTCAGCTGCGCCTATATTCCAAAACAACCAACAAATTGGCTATGTCTTTGTTATCCTCGGCGGTGATAAATACGATAGTATTGTAAAGAACCTAGCATTCGACAGTGATATATATAAGATCCTTGCTGTGTTGATTATTTTCTTCGCATTAGCCTTTATACTACTGGTGTTCATTTTTGCACGGCTCGTCAGACCTATTAGTCAACTAGATCAAGATATAACTAATTTTGTCAAAAATGACTTCACGACTGTTTCAACGTCAACACCGAATCAATATGCCGCGAATGAAATTATTAACCTGCATAATAACTTTTCGTCATTAGAAAATAAGATACACAATCAATTAACGCAAATTAAATCGACAGAACAACTACGCCGAGAAATGCTTTCACATATCTCACACGATCTCAAAACCCCGCTAGCATCCTTAAAAGGTTATCTTGAAACTTGGTTGTTACAATATCCTGAAGCCGCTGGGAGTGACTTTATTCAAGTGGCACAAAAGAACGCTAATCAATTACAGCGTCTTGTCGAGCAGATCATCGAACTAGCTCAACTCGACAGCAATACAGTAAGCCTATACCAAGAACCTGTCGCTGTTGCTGAGTTAGCACAAGACGTATTAAGCAAATTCCAGCTACAAGCACAACAAAAGAAGATTACCCTTTCCATTGAGCCTAAAGACCCAAGTCTACAAGCCATTGCCGACATTGCTAAATTGGAGCGAGTACTAACCAACCTCGTTGATAATGCCCTAAGACACTGTCAATCTGGTGACAGTATTAAGATCCATTTACAGCCTAAAGATAACCAGCTAATCATTAGTGTTGCCGATTCTGGCGTGGGTATTCCGAAGGAAGATGTTGAGCGGATTTTTGATGCTCATTTTAGGGCTAAAAATACCGTCAATGGTCAACAAGGTAACTCGGGGTTAGGACTTGCTATTGTTGCAAAACTACTTTCATTGCACCATGCCAAGATCTCAGTATCTAGCGTGCTAAGCCAAGGTACAACGTTCAGCTTTAGTTTACCGACAAGTGGGAACATATAGGTTTGACTGCAGCTTAGTTCAACCAGCTAGGCTGTAGATTTCCTTTAAAATTATTCAGAACAACTCAAACTCTTATCTCTCAATCATTTTATTCACTCTAGATCAAACTTTTCTAATAGTTATCACTACTTATCCTTATTTTAACAACAAATATATTAACTCACACTAATCTTATACAAACCATTAAATTACGGTTATTCCACTCTCACCCCCCCTTTAGGATGGATGAATATGCACTTATTTAAACTCACTCATACGCTTGTATTTATAACACTTGTCACAGGTTGTGCTAGCTTTGAAAAAAAATCATCGACAGCAGTAGAACTCCAACAAACTAAAATCAGTAACTCACGCCTCAATCAACGCGTAAATGATGCGGTAACGAAAGTTGAGCAAAATTACCTAAGGGCGAAAGATGAAAATTTTGCTACCTATGCACCCAATACTTGGAAATCTATTCAAAAAAACTTAATCAGTATGCGTAAGCTAGTGAATAGGTTTGATCCCAATGATCAAGGTTTTTTTGGCGGTCCATCAGAGAGTACTGTTTTAGAAGATATTGCAGAGGTCAGTAATGAATTAATTAAAGCACAAAAAACAAAAACTCAGGTTACTGTATTTTTAGCTCAGCCCTTAGCTGATATTGAATATCTAGCGCCCAAAATAGACACTGTATGGCAAAGAGACTTCGTGATTATTAATCAAGATTTAAGCCACATCATAAATATGATTGAGGAAGATTATTTAGTTTCAAGACAAGAGTTTGAACGAGATAAGTTACAGAAAAAAATCAGTGAACTCGAAATAAATATTGTTACAGCAGACTATTACTTTCCATTAGAAGATCAATTTAACCTATTAAATCAGCAATTAATTCCACTAAGCTACAATAATGTATCGCAGGGCTTACAACAGCTTAATACCATTATCATTACCAGCCCTCGGGATACAGCGTTGCTGACAACAACAGCGAACTTAATCACAAATGGGATTCAACGTGCAGAGCATATAACGACAGATGTAAGCTGGATCAATGGACTTGATATAAAACAACGTGAACAGATTGTTTTACACTATCGCACCACACTCGAAGGGTTAGGCACTAAGTTTATCGGTCAAGACCTATCAAACTTGTCATACAAGGCTCAAGTACAAACGTTTGAACTCGCGCTTACTGCTAAGTTAGCAAAGTTTGAAACAACAGATGCTGATACGGCTTATAAGCAACATATGTTAAGCGACCTTGATAATTAGCCTTTACAGCTAAATGGGCCTAAATTTCTCCAGGCCCTTTTGCGATGACTTAGATTCAAATAATAAGTGGCATTGCAAAAATACGTCACAATATCGCCAACTCACTAAGAGGGATTACCCTTAACTAAGTTATCTATTTTTCAATGGCACGTCTTAACGATAAAACGATTCAACAGTTCCTTTTATCGTCATCATAAGCGGTTGACCGCGACGGTCCAACGCTTTATGTGACGGTACTTTTACCCAACCTTCACTGATACAATATTCTTCAACATCGAAACGCTCTTTACCATTAAGCATAATACCAATGTCGTGCTGGAAAACTTCTTCTATATGATGTGGGCTGCGGGGATTGCCCGAAAGGCGATCCGGTAAAGCTGGTTTCGATTTAATATCGTTCATGTTCGTGACCTGTAGTAAACAAAAAGTGCGCTATTGTAGACAATATAGACCTAAGGCTCAAGGGCTGCGGTAATAAATGTTAGTCCTCTGCATCTGTATAGTTGTAAACCCCTCGTTTATTCAATACTCAACTGTTTCTAAAAATATTACACGTTGCGAATGACTCGTAACTCCGTTACTTAAAGCATCAAAAAATATAAAGCGGATAGTCATTGTAAATGGTTCCTCCCCCCCCCCCAATGACTCCTTTTAAATTTATAGAATTTACACAATGTTACGTCTATAAAATCAAATTAACCTACGAATAAAAACAGGTAATCGATTGAAATTTAATATGATTAAATCATCATCACATTCAAGAAGGAGTCATTCTATAATCATTAATTTAGACTTATATACAAGACGAGCTACCTGACTGGGTATTTTAATTTTTGGCTATAGAGAAACCTGACTATCTTTTAAAAATCCGTGATAGTTTTACCTAAATACCAATAACAATAACAATATATGTATAAATTAATCTATCGTACTGTTTTCATTAAGCACAGATTATAGCCAGTTAAATTAAAGTGGCTAAAGTTTAAACATACACAAATGAATGGGGAATTTATATTCACTTATGATGATTGAATTAAAAGTGCTAACTCATTTCGAGATAAAATCATGGTAGGAATTAAAATTACTATCGGCTATCGTTTACTATAAAACCCTCTTCATCTTCAACTCGGGGGTAAATTAAGTAACTACAAATTAATCAGTTCAGTATATTATTTACAAGAATAAAATAATATGGGCAATCAATGTCACTATTTATCGAGCTAAAACTAGACTATCTTATTAAGTCACGGTAATTTATAGCGACTATAATACATTAGTCATACTGTTGACCATTCAGCTGTAATATCAACTTATATAACAAGGAATCATATGAGTCTTGAAGTTCGTGATCTGTCCATTTTATTAATTGAGCCTTCTAGTACACAACGTAAATTTATTACAACACAATTACATGATGCTGGTGTTGATAATATCGAATGCCTTGTTTCAATCGAGCAGGCAAAGGAAAGCTTAACCGGATTTATTCCAGATTTGATCATCAGCGCGATGTACTTTGAAGATGGATCTGGGGCTGAATTGGCTGAATACGTTAAATCTAATGTGCTTACTGAAAATATTGCCTTTATGCTCATTTCTAGCGAGCAACGATTTTCAGTCTTAGATCAAGTGAAACAAGCGGGTGCGATCGCAATTTTGCCCAAGCCATTTAAATTTGTCGACTTGCAACGCGCACTTAATGCCACACTTAGTTACATTGAACCAGAAGAAATGGAACTGGATTTATACGATGTAACCTCATTAAAAATACTGGTAGTTGATGACAGTCTGACAGCGAGAAAACACATCTGTCGCGTACTCAATAGTATGGGCATTGTGAATATAACCACGGCAGAAAATGGTGTCGAAGCACTGGAATATTTAGCTCAGAATACATTCGATTTGATCGTTACCGATTACAACATGCCTGAAATGGATGGCAAAGAGCTAATTGAAAAAATCAGAATGAACCCAGAGTTATCTTACCTACCTGTGCTGATGGTGACTTCTGAAGAAGGCAGCGCACAATTAACTGCGGTAAAACAAGCAGGTGTCTCAGCACTGTGTGACAAGCCTTTTGATATTGATACGGTAAGAATGCTTGTGCAGCAGTTATTGAATGAACAATAGTACAGGTCAACTCTAAGCATAAAGGGGGAATGAACTCACTAAATTCATTCCCCCTTTTTAACAATTAAAAGACTATAAGTTCGCTGTTTTTATCCCTTTCAGCTTCTGAAATGAACTTTCTTTCGCATCTTTTAAAAACTCAACCATATAAGGCATTTCAAGTTGCTCTATACGAATAGCTGCATATAGCGTTGTCCAACAACTTTCTTCACCAAGCGGCTTAGCTAAAATATAATCTTTCTCCAAATACTCCGTTAATGCCCAATTTGGTAATGCTGCGACACCGCGTCCACTGGCTACCAACTGTAACATCATGATCGTTAATTCCGCATGTCGAATGGCATGAGGCGAAACACCCGCAGGATCTAAAAATAGATTAAAGATATCTAGTCGTTCCTGCTCAACAGGGTATGTGATCAAGGTTTCATCACTCAGGTCCTCTGGTTCGACATATGCTTTACTCGCTAAAGTATGATGACGACTAACCGCGAGCATCGGCTGATAACTAAACAGCGGTTCGTAATGAATGCCGGATAATATTTGTGGATCAGACGTCACAACTAAGTCTACGTCCCCCCGCTTTAATGCTGGTAAAGGGGCAAAGCTAAAGCCTGAGGTTAAATCAAGTTCCACTTCAGGCCAGTGGTCACGGAACACATCAATCGCAGGCATTAACCACTGAAAGCAACTGTGACATTCTATTGCCATGTGTAAACGCCCTGCATTACCCGATAATAAACGGCTAATATCACGTTCAGTATTAGCAAACATAGGCAGTACTGATTTAGCAAGTTTAAGCACCCTCTCCCCTGCGACCGTAAAGCGTAACGGCCTTGTTTTACGAATAAATAACGCCGTATTTAAACGATCTTCAAGATCTTTTATCTGATGTGATAACGCTGACTGCGTCATATAGAGGCTTTCAGATGCTTCGACTAATGAACCGGTTTTTTCTAATGCGATAATAGTTTTCAAATGCTTAACTTCGAGCATCGTTAATTTCCTTTTAAACAGATGACTAAATTTAGCATAATGCCAACATCAATTAATTTCAACTTAATCAGTAAAAATATGAATTTGATTCATGTGAAATAATATTCAATACTTTAGCCATCTAAACAGCTAAGCGTCTATACATTAAGTTTACCATTTTAATTTAAAGTTTAAGACTCAAGCAAACAATTACATCTAAGAAAATGGAGTTACAGATGGCTAAATCACACATATTAGGTTTCCCACGTATCGGGGCAGACCGCGAATTAAAAAAAGCAATTGAATCATATTGGAAAAGTGATATCACCAAAGTTGAGTTAGAAACCGTAGGTAAAAACTTGCGGGCTAAACATTGGCAACAGCAAATTGACGCGGGGCTAGACTTCATCACTGTGGGTGACTTTGCTTGGTACGACCAAGTATTAGCATTATCAGCGACGTTAGGTGTTATCCCAGAGCGTCATCAAGAAGAAAAAATCACCCTTGATACGCTGTTCAATATGGCGCGAGGTTCTAGCCCTTGCTGTGGCCAACAAGCTGCAGCATGTGAAATGACGAAATGGTTTGATACTAATTATCACTATCTTGTTCCAGAACTAAACGAAGACCAAAATTTCGCATTAAGCTACAACCAACTTGTTGAAGAGATCCAAGAAGCAAAAGCACTTGGTTTCCCAATTAAAGCGAATTTACTAGGTCCGGTAAGCTACCTCTGGTTAAGTAAAACCAACAGTGATTTTGATAAACTGACATTACTACCTCAACTTGTTGAAACGTATAAGCAACTACTTGCTAACATCGCAACTGAAGGTGTTGAATGGCTGCAAATTGAAGAGCCTATTCTAGTTCAAGATCTAACAAGTGAATGGCAACAGGCATTCACAGCCAGTTATACTGAATTAGCAAAAGATAGCAACAAACTACTACTCACCAGTTACTTTGGTGCGCTAGGCGATAACGCTGAATTAGCATTCTCATTACCTGTTGATGGCTTCCACATTGATTTATCTCGTGCACCACAGCAACTCGACTCAGCATTAGCTTTACTGCCTGCTAACGCTATTTTATCTGCTGGTATTGTTAATGGTCGTAATATTTGGCGTAACGATCTTGCTCAATCAATCAGCGCATTACAGCAAGCTAAAACACAGTTAGGTGAACGTTTATGGGTTGCTTCTTCATGTTCATTACAACATAGCCCCGTTGATCTCGATAACGAAAACAAACTCGATGCAGAACTTAAATCTTGGTTAGCTTATGCAACGCAGAAATTAACTGAAATTAGCACTATCAATGCACTACTAAGCGGTGAGAGTTCTGAGCAATTTACAACACAATTGGCGGAATCAACAGCCGTAGTTGCATCTCGAGCAACGTCATCTCGCATTCATAACACTGCGGTTAAAGCGCGTGTTGCTGCAATTACCGACCAGGATGCACAACGTCATAGTCAATTCACACAACGTATCACAAGCCAGCAGCAAGAATTGAATTTACCATTATTCCCAACGACAACGATTGGTTCATTTCCACAGACCAGTGATATTCGTCAGACCCGTAATCAATTTAAACAAAATGTGATCAGCCAAGACCAATACATCACCAAGATGCAAGCAGAGATCAAAGATGTAGTCAAACGCCAAGAAGCACTCGGGCTAGATGTACTGGTACACGGCGAACCAGAGCGTAATGACATGGTTGAATACTTTGGTGAATTACTCGATGGTTTCGCATTCTCAAAAAATGGTTGGGTACAAAGCTATGGTACACGTTGCGTTAAACCACCAATCATCTTTGGCGACATTTCACGCCCAGCACCAATGACTGTAGCTTGGAGCCAATATGCGCAAGCGCAAACCAACAAGCTAATGAAAGGCATGCTTACAGGTCCTGTGACAATTTTATGCTGGTCATTTACCCGTGATGATATCAGCCGTGAAGAACAAACCAACCAAATTGCACTGGCCATTCGTGATGAAGTAGTTGATTTAGAAAGGGCTGGAATTAAAGTGATTCAAATTGATGAGCCAGCACTGCGTGAAGGTTTACCGCTACGTAATAGCGAGCAACAAGCCTATTTAGATTGGTCGACTAAAGCGTTCCGTATCAGTGCGTCAGGTGTAAGGGACAATACTCAGATCCATACACACATGTGTTACTGTGAATTTAATGACATAATGCCGTCAATTGCCGCATTAGATGCGGATGTTATCACGATTGAGACATCACGCTCTAACATGGAACTGTTATCAGCCTTTACTGATTTTAGTTACCCAAATGATATTGGTCCGGGTGTTTATGATATTCACTCTCCAAACGTACCAAGTGTTGAATGGATGACACAGTTAATCACCAATGCCAGTGAATACATTGATGTCGCACGCTTATGGGTTAACCCTGATTGCGGTTTGAAAACACGTGGCTGGAAAGAAACAGAAGCAGCATTGAAGAATATGGTGACAGCAGCGCATAACTTACGCGATACATTCTCTAGCTAAGAGCTTTATTACTGCATGCAGCCAAACGTTCTATCAAAGCTCGTTTAGATATGAAAATGGCAGGATACAAAAAGGAGAGCAAACGCTCTCCTTTCTTATATATCTATGTACCTATCTATAAAGAGGTCATAGCTCAAACGCGCTTATTTTAAATAATCGTTAATAATCTACAGCTGCACGCTGGCTAGTGATGCTTTTCATCATAGGTAACACAGCTTGATGTGCTGGGTGATCTTGATATATATCTAACGTTTCACGAGAATCGAGATCAGCAATTAATACTAAATCGTAAGAACCTGCACCTTGCAGACAATCAATACCAACTTCCAAATGTTGTAACCCTGGAATCTGACCATTAAGCGCTTCAAGAGCTTCTTTCGCTAATTTAGCATTTGTACTTTTATCATTTCCATTGGCAGTATCGAGTAAAGTCCACATCACAATATGTTTGAACGCCATGATTGTTCCATCCTTTTTAACAAATGAATAATTCACCCAACCAACTTGGGGATTTGAAGAAGCGAAAGTATAACTTTAAATGTCATATTTAGGTGGATGAATATCAATATTTCATAAAAATGTCATATAAGTATCACGAATATGCATTACATCTACCCTATATTTATCAATATACGCATTCATAAAAACAATTAAATAAGTGAATAAAATGAAAAATACTCTGATAAGTACAACCATCGCCCTTGCATTAACGAGTGTCATAACAGGCTGTACAGCAAAACCAAGTGACACCTCGATACAAATATCGCAACAATTCACCCAATCGCCCCTTACGGTAACAATGCTTGCGCGTTATGAATCAGGTCAATATGGTGTGAGTGCGGCAGAGATCTTAGATTATCACGCACAAAGCAAATCCATTTTTGTGGTAAACGCTAAAAGTGGTCAAATAGATATTCTTGATGCGAGTATAATTAGTACTATAAGTAGCGCAACACAAACTTCTGTAGACCCATTAACACTTAATAATTTAACTAAAAAGTCGACATTAAACCTTGCTCCAGACCTCAATCTAACACGCCTAGGCTCAGTAAACAGTGTTGCTATTTTTGGTAATTTACTTGCTGTTGCGATCGAACGTGGAGACAGCAAAGGAAACCCTGTACAAGGCCATGGATTCATTGGTTTCTATAAACTAAATAACGCAGGTAAAGCGACTTATTTACACGCTGTCAAAGTCGGTTATCTACCCGATAATGTTGTTTTCACTCATGACGGTAGTAAAGTAATTGTAGCCAACGAAGGTGAACCGAATGATGATTACACGGTCGATCCTGAAGGCTCTATTTCAATAATCAACATCAATAACAATATACCTGCAAAACAAGCGATGAATATCACTTTTAACGACTTTGATATTCACTCTTCACGTCATAATGAATTACCAAAAGGCGTTAAAATTAACGGTCCAAAATCATCAGTCAGCCAAGATCTTGAACCCGAATATATCGCAGTTTCCCACGACAATTCACAAGCATTTGTATCATTGCAAGAGAATAACGCCATTGCAATTATTAATCTAAAATCGCACAGAGTTGAAAATATTGTTGACTTAGGCAGCAAACATTATGGTCTAACGAAAAACGCAATCGACGCCAGTGATAAAGATGGCAAAATAAATATCCAATCATACGCAGGTGTATACGGTCTTTACCAGCCAGATACGATAGCTAGCTACAGTATTGATGGCGCTGACTTTATAGTTACTGCAAATGAAGGGGATGCCCGTAATTACATAGGGTTCTCCGAAGAAGTCCGTGCAGGTAAATTAACACTCGATAAAAATCACCCTCAATTTAATGCGATCCAAGATAAAAAACAGCTAGGACGATTGAAAGTGACAACCAGCATTGGCGATACAGACAATGACGGTGACATTGATAAGATCTACAGTTATGGTTCACGCTCTTTCTCTATTTGGGATGCACAAGGAAAACAAGTGTTCGACAGTGGTAATGACTTTGAGCGTATTACCGCTGACCGCTTAAGTATCGACTTCAATAACCATAACAGTAAAAACAAAGGTGATAACCGCAGTGACGATAAAGGCCCGGAGCCAGAAGCATTAGCGCTTGGCGAAATTAAAGGGCGCCAATATGCCTTTATTGGCCTTGAACGTACATCCGGCTTCATGATTTATGATATTACCGTGCCACAACAGGCTTATTTCGTCGATTACATTGTTAATCGAAACTTCACACCTAAATTTGAAGTTGAAAACGGTGTGATAACAAAGGGTGACCCTCGCGCTGTTGGTGATTTAGGTCCTGAAGGTATGACGTTTATTACAGAGGATAAGAGTCCAAACGGTAAACCCTTATTACTTGTCGCAAATGAAGTCAGTGGAACAACTGTTGTATACCAACTGAAACGTTAATCGCTCTAATATATATTGCTGATTCCTCGCGCTCAGATAAAAATGACAATTAAGATTAGCTAAATACATCATTTATGGTAGTTCATTTTTTATTTTAAATTAGCCATATTTAATTTCCCTCTGGAATGTGATTTCTAAATAAAACCAATATGATTAACTCAGTTGGAACAAACCTTAACCTAAAATACTTTCACTAGGAGTGATTACCATGGCTAACTTACTAAACCAAGTAGAAACTATCTACAATGTCGCAAAAGAAACAGCAAAAACATCTATCACTGCAGGTTTTGGTGTTTACGGCACAATCATTGATGAAGCAGCAAAGTCATCAGATAAAGCAACTCAACTATTTGAATCTTTAGTTGAACGTGGCGCTCAAGTTGAACCACAAATTAAAGAGCAAGTGTCAGCGCTTTTTGGCAAAAAAATCTCTTTAGAATCAATTGAAACTAAAGCACAAAGCATTACTAGCCGCTTTACTGGTGTTCAAGGTCAAAAACTGAATGAAGTAGAAAGCAAAATCGACCTACTTGCTCAAATGATCAGCGAATTAAAAACTGAACCAGCAAAAGTTCAAAAAGTCGTTAAAGCAGCGGCTTCAAAAGCAACAGCTGAAGCTTAATCAATCTTTGATTACTCAGTGGCTAGGGGGAGAATTTTCTCCCCCCTTTTTTCATTCTAATTTTCCATCCCATCACAATTACCTTCTTATTCAGATTTCTTATCTATTGATTTGATTTAATCATACTTTTTATTTAAATATAGTCATGATTCTGCACGATGCCGTTTAGTACACACTCTCAAAATCTGCATTACAATTACTCTAAAAGTGTTTGCTATTTGTATTTGCACTTTACGACGTAAAAACTACTATTAAGTTATATCAATGCAATGTACATCATCCAGTAAGGATAACGAATGAGCCAAGTTAGCTTAACTTATAACCCAGTTGAAGATCGCATGTTACTCATCGTTTCTAATAATATAAATCATCCTCAGTGGTGGCTCACTCGTCACATGTGCAAAAAATTATTAGAAATGCTAAATGCTGAGTTAACGCTACAATATGAACTAGATAAAATTCAATCTTTATACAAAGAAAACAAAACGACCCAAGAAGCATCTTTCGCAGATAAACATCAACAAGCATTGCATGATGCTGCTGGGAGAACCGAAATACAGAAAAAATCGACACCAGCAAAACCCGATGCGTTGCTAACAACTCGAATCTCGTTAGATAAAAAACCTGATAACCTTGTCGCCTTATATATTTATTCTCGAGAAAGCCATGGTATCTGTCTTGACCTCGACAATAACGGCTTGCATATATTTTTAGATATGATGATAAAAGTAGCTGTTAAAGGAGAATGGGGCTTAAAACAAGCGAGATCTATAGAAAATAAATTGATTGAATAAATGAGACTTAAACAGATGGTGATAATCATCATTACCACCACCTTAATTTATAACAAATAACGCGCTAAATACTATTCGTTTTCATCAACAGAATTACTACGACGAATAAGCTGCTCACGCAAATTAGGCGGAATACCCACAATTGTTAATGTATCTGTTTGCGCATCATAGGTAATACGTTCACCCATCAATTTTTGATCAAAACTAACACTAAGACCACCACCTTGTCCGACATATTTCGTCAGTTTACGCACGGCGCCACGATCCGCAGGGAAGCTATCTTCAAGTTCATAAGCTTCTGAAGCATACTGATAAAAATCACGTGATGAAACGTCTGCTAAATGATCAGACAGATCTTTGATTTCAATCTCGTTACCTTCTTTAATTTGTTCATTACAGTACTGCGCAACTTGCTCACGTGCTTGTATCGATTCACCAGCATCTAGCTCAGATACATGACAAAACTCATCAACAGCGCGCATTAAGCCTGCATTTTGTATTTTTGCATCCATTCCTTCTGTACAGCCAAGAAAATCTAAGAAAAAATCTGACACTTTACGTCCGGCACGACCTTTAATAAAGGATAAATAACGCTTCGAATCGCTATTTTGTCGCCACTCAGTCAAATCAATTTTTGCTGCAAGTTGTACTTTAGACAGTTCAAGATAATGCGTATTACTGAGATCGAGCTGTTCAGTGACCATTACACTGTCTTTATTTTCCAATAACGCAACGATGAGGTAATCAGATGCCATCCAATTATAATGAACAAAAGACAGAATACCTTGTGTCCCGAAGTCATATTTTAGTAGTTCACCCACCAACAAATTTGATGCTGCGCTTGAAAAATCAACAAAATCACTTTCTTCATCCATGAATTTACGCAGTACCATTTCAAAAGGTAGACGGCTATTGTCCTCTTCTGCGCATTTAAAATAACCAAAACCTTTCGCTGGCTTAGCGTTGTAAATTCGATGTAATTCACTTGCAAGCTCTTCAACCGGCTGTGAATTAACCAATTCCTCACTGCGAGGGTAACATTTCAGTTCACCTTCTGTATTAAAGGCTAACGAATGTAGAATAATGTTATTTAATTTTAGCTGCATATATTTAAAGTATTAGAGTTAATGAATTCTGTGAGGTATTATAATCATCTTTGCCCATTCATACATTAAAAGATTAAATTATGCCTATAGTTTCTAAATACAAAAGTGATAAAGTTGAAAAAGTTATCGATGAAGTTATTGATGTACTAGAAAAACACGATGCGCCACTAGACCTTGGTTTAATGGTACTTGGTAATGCAGCTGCAAATATCATCAATGCATCTTTATCACCAAAACAGCGCCAAGCGGTTGCTGAAAAATTTGCTAAAGCACTTGTTGCATCAGTAAAGAGCAAAGATACATCACATTAATTAAAATGATAGGCAAGGATGCCTTGTCATTTATTATTCGCCATTACATTATAAAAATATTATATGAGACAGCAGTTTAACTTATGCTAGAAACAGGACATCATTATCGCGATCAGGTCTCCAAAATTATCAGTTGGGGCCATTGGTTTAGCTTAGCCAATATCTTACTGGCAATCATTGTTGCATCACGTTACCTTTTCATCGCCGAATGGCCTGAAACTATGCTTGGTCAAGTTTATTCTCTTATCAGCTTGCTTGGCCATTTTAGTTTTATTATTTTTATATTATATCTGGTTGTGATCTTCCCTGTCAGTTTTCTGATACCGTTCCCACGTACATTACGTTTTTTAACGGTCCTGTTTTCCACATTGGGAATATCTCTGTTAATTATCGATACAGAAATATTTAAGCTCTACAATTTACATATAAATCCAATTATCTTTGAGATATTACTGGGAGAAAGTGAACAAACACTTAACTCCGATTGGCAGTCGTTCTTTGTTTTCGTGCCCTTCTTATTTTTACTCGAATTACTTATCTCAAGTTTTCTGTGGCACAGATTGAGACGTTTAAGCCGCTTTAAACTCGGCCCTATTATTGCGATCTTCTTTTTCTGCTGTTTTTTAACAGGGCACCTGCTACACATGTGGGCAGATGCGGCGGTTTACCGCCCTATTACCGCACAAAAAGCAAATTTCCCACTTGCTTACCCTATGACAGCAAGAACCTTCCTTGCTAAATACGGTTGGTTAGATAAAAAGGCATTTGATAAGCGTGTGAGTGATACAAAAAAACGATCAGATTCACGTCTCGACTACCCTAAAAATCCATTGGTAATTAACAACGAGAGTCAAAAGCTTAACGTTTTATTCGTTAATATAAGTACGCTTCGAGCAGATATGCTTAATGATAGCATCATGCCTGAAATGACAAAATTATCGCAACAAGCTCAATTATTTACTCACCACTTTAGTACCGGTAATGATAATGTATTGGGTAATTTCAGCATGATATATGGCCTTGCACCACAATACTGGGATGACATCCAAACCTCAGCAAAAGCGCCATTTATGCTCGACTATTTCACTCAAGCAGACTATAGCCTTGGTATATTTAGTACTGATGATTTAGCGTATTACCGACAAAAACAAACGGCGTTTATTAATTTGGACTCACCACAGACAAGCATTGTTGAAGGATCAAATAGTGATAATAAAACGATCAATTCAGCAATGAAATGGCTAGGTGAACAGCAAGATAAAAAACCTTGGTTTAGCTATGTCAGTCTGAACTCTGTGCAAAACATGAAAACACCGAATGGTTTTCCATCTATGTTTTATCCTAATATTCAAGACCTAAATAGCCAAGCAAGTAATCGCCAAATAGCATTATTTAATAGCTATCGAAATAGTGTTAGTTATGTCGATAAAGCAGTGGCAAAATTAGTTTATAAGCTAAAGCAAACAGGCCAGTTTGATAATACGGTTATCGTATTCACGTCTAACCATGGCACTGAATTTAATGACTCAGAAAACCATTCATGGGGTTATGGAAGTAGCTATTCAATTTATCAAACCCAAGTACCATTATTTATCGTGTGGCCTGGTAAAGAACCAAGTGTTATAGAACAAGACACAAACCACACAGATTTAGTTCCGACTATTTTGACTAACCTATCAGCTGTAAAAAACCCTATTTCAGATTACAGTAGTGGCATTGATTTATTTGCGGGTAACTTTAAAACATGGCAGTTACTCGGCGATGAAAATAACTTTGTTATCCTTCAAGAAGACACGATTACATTGTTTTCTTATCAAGGCATATTTAGTCGCCAAGGAAATCATGATGTACGTGATCGTAGTACTTACAAGTCAGCCCCACAAACAGCGATGCATGAGGCTAAGTTTAATCAGGTACTTAGTGAGTTAAATTACTTTTATAAAGCAGCGCCAGCGCAGCCACAGAATTAAGGGTTAAGAACTAGGCTATCACCATGTAGGCTTGTTGAGCGGATAAGATGGTTAATCGTCTTGTCCGCATTAACGTATCTATCCATAATTGATTTAAATTAGTTGTTACTCTCGCACAGTTTACATGCCCATGTATCGTAAATTTAACCCCCTGAATCTGAAATACTTTTCCCTTCTTTACCTGCCGGTATTGTTTAGTCGACCAAACGCATTCTTTTAATAATGCCATATCGTTTATATCTTCATTTTGTAATGATGGCCAATTTAATGGTGCATTGGCATGACAGACGCCAATTTTTCCAAATTTTGACTCGATAGTAAACGCGACGGGACAATACTGATCTATGAGTAACCTTAATCTAACTTGCTCGTCTATTGAACACTGAAAAAACCACTCTCCTCCTGCATTCCGATGAATACGAGCCAGTTCACTTTCTGTATCAGCAAATAACATTTCTTCGTGGTTTCCTCTAACAGCGTAAAACCAAGGTTTATGCAGCAGTTCAAGACAAGCTATTGAATTTGGGCCACGATCCACAATATCCCCTACAGAAAATAAACGGTCATACTCAAAATTAAACTGGCACTGCGCTAATGTAGCTAATAACAAATCATATTCACCATGAATATCTCCCACAAAGAAGTCCTGCCCTTTATGGTTAATTGGTATATCTTTATGTATTCGCATTTACTACCTCATTAGGTATACATAACAATATTTTATTTTTGCGATTGCGTTCACGTTAGCGCTATCATAAGTCAACGCCATAACAGCTTAATCAATGAAAACGTCTCTAAACATAACAGCCTGATAATTTTACTAGTATTATTTAATATAGATTGAATACAACATTAATAATTCATTGAGGAGAATGTTCCACAACATACCTACAGTATGGCACATACAATTATAACAACATCTTGATAACATATTTCAATCATTAATCTTAATTAACCTAATGAGAACACCAAGGATATTCTAGAACAAATATAGTGCTTTAGGCACAGTCTTGGTGTGAGACTAACGGATTAGCAGTAGGGGGTAATACATGTCGAGTACTAACTTTGATTTTGACCAGATAATTATTGGATCAGGTTTTGGTGGCTCAGCTAGCGCATTGCGTTTAACAGAAAAAGGATTTCGAGTATTAGTATTAGAGCGTGGTAAACGTATTAGAACAAAAGAGTTCTCACGTACGAGTTGGAATTTAAAGCGATTTATGTGGCTGCCTCAATTAGGCCTTACAGGACCATTTACACTCTCTATCACACGTAAAATTAACTTAGTTCATGGTAGTGCGGTTGGTGGAGGCTCAATTGTTTACGGCAACACTCACCTTATTCCAGGCCCAGAGATCTTTGCTCATCCATCATGGACAGGTATGCACGAAGACTGGCACGCACGTTTGTCTCCTTATTATGCATTAGCACAGCGTATGATTGGCGTACAACAAAACCGATTCTTTGGTCCTGCCGATCTTATTTTAAAAGACGTAGCAAAAGACATGGGACGTGAAAATACCTTTAAAACAGTATATAGCGGCCTACTCTATCCAAAAGGTAAAAATAAGGTTTCACAAAATATTGATGTGGATCGCTTAGGTGAAGATCGTGGCGACCCCTATTTTAATGGGGATGGTCCAAAGCGTAATAGCTGTACCTATTGTGGTAACTGTATGTCTGGTTGCCGTCACAATGCTAAAAACAGTCTCGATAAAAACTATCTTTACTTCGCTGAACGTAATGGCGCAGAAATCCGTCCAGAATCAAATGTTACTAAGGTTGAACCGATTGCCGATGAAAACGGCGTAAAGGATGGTAGTGCGGGCTACACGATCCATGTAACCGAAGGTTTAGGTTTATTTAATAAGAAAAAATATACCTTAACAACACGTGGAGTCGTCGTTTCAGGTGGTGTCTTTGGCACCATGCCACTGTTGCTAAAAATGCGCGATGTCGAAAAGACATTACCAAATCTAAGCCAAAACCTTGGTCAAAACGTACTAACAAACTCAGAAACCTTATTAACCGTTTCACACAATCGCCTGACCCAACAAGAACAAAAAGAAGAAGTTTGGAATGGTACTGCAATTACGTCGATCTTCTCTCCAGATGATGAAACCAAGGTTGAGATTGTACGTTATGCTAAAGGCAGTGATGCTGCATTTACAGGAGGCATGTCAGTACCATTGACGTCAAAACAGTCTGGTATTCCCCGCTCAGTAAGTATGCTCATTAATATCGCTAAGCAACCAATTAAAACCCTTAAAATGGCAAACCCAATTGGTAAAGCAAAAGACACAATTATCTTATTAGTGATGCAGACAGCACAAAACCACATTCATCTAGAAAGTAAACGTGCTTGGTATTCACCATTCAAACCGACATGGATACCGGTGCAACATAAAGGCGACGAAAAACTCAGAAACTACTTTCCTATTGCGCATAAAGTAGCAGAGCATTACGTAAAACGTTCAGGTGGTGACGCAGGTAATCTTGCCTTAGAAGTCATTGTGGGCACTCCTATCACAGCTCACATGATGGGGGGAGCAAGAATGGGAAAAGATCCTAAAACAGCGGTACTTGATGATACAGGCCAGACTTATGGTTATAAGAACCTGCGTATTCTCGATGGTTCCATTATTGCCGGTAACTTAGGCGTAAACCCATCACTTACGATCTTGGCCTTAACTGAACATGCAATGGCGCAGATCCCAGTATTTGATGCTGAGAGAGCTGCTAAGATTAAACCAATTCACTTCTCTGCAGCGCTCGACGGTAATCCGTCAGCAATCCAAACCGCAGGTATGCCAGAGGTCCTAGCCAAAGCCCTTTAATGGCAAAGGTTCACGCCTTTATTAAAGCGAGTTTTTGTTTCCGTGGTAACTGTTTTATCGCGTACTCTCGTTTACTAGCCCGACTTCGGTCGGGTTGGATTTCAGTATAAGCAATTCGAATCGGTTTCGCTCGACGAAAAAACTTAGCCCCCGTTCCTTTACAATGCTGCTGATAACGTCTTTCCATGTCAGTTGTTATACCACAATACAGACCCACATCTGTTTCAATAAGGTAAACAACCCATAACCGTTCTACTACTTTCATCACGACTTAGCCTTTGCTTTTATAACAATCACAATCAATACATGACTATGTTTTTCATTAAAAATATCATTCGTATAGTAACGTCGCATTTATGATATTTTGTGTAATTTAATTATACGCATTTTATTACTTTACAATCTCAGATAGAATAATCATCCATGCAGCAATCAATATTAAAAAATAATATGTTACGAACTTTCCTTTATTGTACAACTCTCTGCTTCATCAGTATTACTGCCTACGCTAATACCGATGAAATAGCGCCTTTAGCAAAACTTCTCCCGCCAGGTGCAAATGTTGCCTATGTTATTGGTCAACCTTTCAAATCAACTGAAAAAATCAATAGTGACACCATCAATCAACATAATGCCGAACTGTTATTAACACCAGCCTCAACACAAAAAATGCTAACAGCATTAACAGCCAAACTTTACCTTACTGACGAGTATATCTTTAATACCAGTTTACATGGCAATATTTATAAACAGACATTAAGCAAAATGGAGTTTAATTTTACAGGTGACCCAACTTTCACCAGAGAAGATTTACGTGAAATGCTTAAGCAATTAAAAGCAAAAGGCATCACACAAGTTAACGGCGATATCACGCTTAATCAAAGTCGTTTTAACGGTTATAATTGGGGTAATGGTCAGGTTTGGAATGATCAAGCTGTCTGCTATGCCACACAAGCATCAGCCTTGGTCATCAATAGCAATTGCGTATTAGGAAATTTAAAGCGCTCAGCCGAATTTGAGAAAGCGACAATTTATATTCCGGATTATGAGCCGATGATATTAAATAGCCAAGTCGATATCATTTCCAAAGAACAGCAAGACGCTCAATTTTGTGATTTAGAAGTAACACGTCATCCAAACAACAATTACACGTTATTCGGCTGTGTGACACCGTCTGAACGTAACCTGCCCTTATCATTTGCTATTTCAGAACCCACGGCTTACTTTACAGCACTGCTTCAAGCCGAATTATCACAAGCAAAGATTAAATTTACGGGTAAGGTGCTTGAAAGCCATCAAACGGTAAAGACAGCCCTAGTGATCAATCACCAATCACCTCCCCTTTCAGAAATTGTGGCTAAAATGATGAAAGAATCAGATAACTTAATTGCTGACATCTTATTTAAAACAATTGGCGCAGAATACTTTCTGCAAGCAGGTAATTACCGAAATGGTGCTAAAGCCATGCGCTTAATCCTCGCAGATAAGGGGATCTCATTAGCATCAAATGTGATCGCCGATGGCTCTGGACTATCTCGCCACAATTTGGTGTCTGCACAAACCATGTTCAGTGTACTAGAATATGTCATTCGGCATGATGATGAGCTACAACTATTAGATACCATGCCAATATCTGGTGTCGATGGTACGTTACAATATCGTCGTGGGTTATTGACGAAGAAACTAACAGGTAAGATTGTCGCTAAAACAGGTTCATTAAAAGGTTTATCTAATTTAGTTGGTTTTGTAAAAACAGAAAAAAACCACATGGTACCTTTTGTTCTGATGGTGAGTGGTTACAACCCTAAGACTATTGAGCAAGACAAGCCTAACAAACCAAGACAAGCATCACCTCTGACGCAATATTTGGCAGCATTCTTTAATACCATAGTGTCTCATTATTAATGGCTTGGGTATAAAAAATATTACATAAAAAATGGCGAACAGCTCAACTTAGTATCAGTTTCGTTGTTCGCCATTTTTGTATTATTTATCAAGCCGTACTCAATCTAGATAATTCGAGTATCAGCAATAAAGATATTAGCTAGACCAATAGCCTTCATCTAATGAATCTTCACGTTCAGGCAAGCCTTTTAATAGACGCGGCGAGTGTTGCGCCAATACTTCATAACTTACACGGTTTGCGTATTTACACAGCTGTGAAAGCGATGAATAAGCCAAACAATTCGCAGAATGTTTATCGGAGTTAGGCACGATATCTCTGTGATAAGCGTTAGCTAACATATCATGTAAGATTGCAGATAATGCGCCATCGCCCGCGCCATTGGTATTTTTAATTTCGACAGGACCGCCTAAATACGGTGCAATATGTGAATACATTTTTAGTGGTTCAGTTGTATCAGCTAAACGCATCGGACGGCTGTATTCATAACGGTTAAATTCAGCGATAGCACCCGGTAATAATTGACCGCTTGTTTCACGTTTATGTTTTTCATCCGTGTAACCTGCCATATAAAGCCCTTCAGCACCTGCAGTACAAAGAACAAGGTCACACCATTCTAGTGCTGCGTCCGCAGCAAGTAATGGGTCAGTAAAGCCGGTTAATGCTTCCCCCTCATCTTCATTCATTGCTATAACAGTGATATATTCATTGATAAAATTCTGCCACCACTTTTCATTACCTTCGATAATGAAACGCGTACCAAGTGTAAGGATAATGGGAATATTAAGGAATTTAGCTTGCTCAACCATGTGCATTGCAGCTTCTTTGATTGGGTCATCATCTGCACAACGTAATAAATAAGCGGAGATAAGTAAACCAGAGCTTTTCTGTAGCTGATCAACGGGTAAATGCTCTTTAGTTAATTTATTCATTAAGCCAGCATTAATACCAAAACTACGGTTACCATCAGAAGAGATAAAGGTAAAGCAACGGCCAATGGGGCCATTTACAGGTTGTAGGTAATTAAGGTTTACTTTACTGCTGGTATTACATAAATATTGGTACGCATAACTGCCAATTTTAATTTGGTCACACATAGTACCAAATAGCAGCGACTGTGATTCAGACAAGATTGCGTAGTTATGTAGGGTATTAGCAACAGTACCGCCAGCGAATTCACTCACGATAAGATCATTTTGCTTTAACTCAGTATAAATTTGCTCAGCAATTTCATCGCTGATCATCAATGACTCGCCTTTTATTAACCCAAAACGAGTTAAAAAAGCATCTTCGACATGTGCTTCAATATCAACGAGTGTCTGATCAATACCACATAATACAGGCTGAGCTACATTTGCAATATTTGCTGGTTTGACAAATGGATTGCCTGTATTTACAGGGAAATAATGCTTAGACTTGCGTTGACCGGGAAATTTCATATTTGAACCAGCATGAGAGAATAAAAGGGGGCTGATTTTACCAGTCTAATTCTGAAATACCAGTAAAACCAAATTAATGATCCAATTATTAACCACATTTTGGTCGATCACATAGATTTAATCGAAAAAAACGAAAAGTTCAGCTTAATACTGTCGAATAGTTACAACAAAATCACCACCCATTTTGGCTTCATCACTACCTCGAATCACAAAACTATTACTCACAAGATCAAATTCACATTCATGCCAAGCACAGGTGAAGTTCATCATATATTCCATTTGAGTCAATGCTTCGTTCGGATCGAGACGGACAGTGCCTTCACAATAGCCAGCAAGGACAAAACTGACAAGTGTCTCGACTCTACACTTGCGTAATGGGCTAACATATTCAACAAAGGCGAAAAATGAGGCGTTGCCGAAATCATTGGTTGGTAAATCATGCGCAAGTAAATACTTACGCATATCTTTATGCTTGATCAAAATATCCTCCATGATTTATATGCCATCCTTGGCAATCAGTTAGGGTGTATTAAGATTACACCCGACTGTTATTACATACATCTATTATCTAATGAGAAAAGCTAAGCTGCATGTTATTCCAGACTTTACGCTGTTCATAGAACGCGTCTTTAAGTTGGTTTAGTTGCAATTTAGTATCACGAATTTGTTGTTCAAATTGAATTTTATCAAATTTCTCATTCAGTGATTTTTTCTTCGATTCAAATAATACGATTTTTGCTTTATAAAAAGCGTTAAGTTTCTCACATAACACATCGTATTCTTGATTTAGACGTAAAATAACTTCTTCTGCGTTAGGTAAATGCTGCACTTTATCGTGACGACGTTTTAATTCCATCTTCAATTTAGCCTGTTCGATACGTGCTTCAGGTACTATACGTAAGTCGCTTGCTAAATTACACCACGCTAAAACATTGATTAACCATTTAGTCGGATCATATTGATACCATTTAATCCCATTACGGTAATCAGTTTCAAAGATGTGATGGTAATTATGATAACCCTCACCATGAGTGAAGATAGCTAATAATGCATTATCACGAGCAGTGTTACGATCTGTATAAGGCTGTGTGCCCCACATGTGTGCCCATGAGTTGATAAAGAATGTAAAATGATGGCTTAATACTAAACGAGCAACACCGAGCAATAATAAACTTGCCCAAACGTCCCCATACAGAAGACCCACTAAGATAGGCACACCAACATTCATAGCCAACGCAAGTACGTTATAGTATTTATGCTGCCATACTGCGATACCATCTTTTTGTAAGTCACGAACATTCGTATAATCGGTATAAAGCATGGCATTATATTCACGTAACATCCAACCAATATGCGAAAACCAAAAGCCATGACTTGCTGAGTACGGGTCTTTATCATCATGGTCAACATGCTTGTGATGACGACGGTGATCAGAGCTCCAATGGATAGCACTATTTTGTAATGCAAATGCACCACCCAATGCAAAAATTAATCGCACAGACCAATGCGCTTTATAAGTACGGTGAGACCAAAGTCTATGGTAACCACCTGTAATCGATAGGCCACACACAAAAATGCCGATGATCATGGCAACAACTTCGAAGGTCTCAAAGCCATATACATAGCCATACCAAGGCACTGCCGTTATAGCAACAAGGAAGGTTGAAGCAAAAACGAATACATTTAACCAAATTAACGGTGGTTTTTTCATAATACTATCTCTAAAGCCTAATGAAGTAGTTTCATTTATAATAGCGCACAAGTGTAAGCTGAGTTATTAATTAAAGCAATCCTATGTTACAAAAATAGCTTCTTTATCGACTTTTTTCCTTTCTTAAATTAAATATATGACGCAAATCACGTTTTAATTTGGTGGGTACATCTCTCTTTAAATAGCACCTATCAGTTTATATAGTAACCTAATTTTTAATAGCACTATTTATTATAGTGACACAAGTCAGACAACATACTAATCATATTATTCTGAAAAATGGTAATAAAGGAGGGGCCAACCTGATTAGGCTTTTATTGATTGTAATATAGGGATGATTGGTAAATTTGCATAAAAAAATCCAAGTGTTTTAAGACACTTGGATTTTGACAACTGAGAAGGGTCAATCAGCCGCTCATACTTTTCTTAACTGAGCGGCATTAGGACCAGCCCCTTTAATAAATCTTATTTTTTGTTATTCCCAGTCTAGGATTACTTTACCTGACATACCTGAACGCATAATATCAAAACCGTCTTGGAATTGATCTATTGGGAAATGGTGTGTGATGATTGGCGTTAGGTCTAAACCTGACTGGATTAATGCAGCCATTTTGTACCAAGTTTCAAACATTTCACGGCCATAAATACCTTTAATGACTAAACCTTTAAAGATAACATTACCCCATTCGATGCTCATGCTATTTGGTGGAATACCTAGCATAGCAACTTTACCACCATGGTTCATCTTATCTAACATATCGCTAAATGCAGACGGTACACCTGACATTTCAAGGCCAACATCGAAGCCTTCAGTCATTTTAAGATCATCCATCACATCTTTTAGCGATTCTGTTGCTACGTTTACAGCGCGAGTAACACCCATCTTGCGCGCTAGGTCTAAACGAAATTCATTCACATCCGTGATCACAACATTACGAGCACCAACGTGCTTACATACTGCTGCTGCCATGATACCGATAGGACCAGCACCGGTAATTAATACATCTTCACCAACCACATCAAATGATAAAGCAGTGTGTACAGCGTTACCAAACGGGTCAAAGATCGCTGCCATATCATCAGAAATATCATCTGGTAACTTGAATGCGTTAAATGCAGGAATAACTAAGTATTCAGCAAATGCGCCTTCACGGTTAACACCAACACCTGTTGTATTTCGACATAAATGTGTGCGCCCTGCACGGCAGTTACGACAGTGACCACACGTAATGTGGCCTTCACCAGAAACACGATCACCTAATGCGAAACCACGAACTTCTTGGCCGATACCAACAACTTCACCTACATACTCGTGACCCACAACCATAGGTACAGGGATCGTTTTTTGTGACCATTCATCCCAGTTATAAATATGGATATCTGTACCACAAATAGCGGTTTTGCGGATCTTGATTAACAAATCATTGTGGCCAAGCGTTGGCTTTTCCACATCTGTCATCCAAATACCTTGTTCAGGTTTTAATTTTGCTAGTGCTTTCATTTTCTTTAATCCACTTATTTAGATGATGCCAAGATCTTTACCAATACGGGTAAATGCGGCAATTGCAATATCAATTTGTTCTACGCTGTGTGCTGCTGACATTTGTGTACGGATACGTGCTTTACCATGTGGTACCACAGGGAAAGAGAAACCAATTACATAAATACCTTCAGCTAATAAACGGTCTGACATCTCAGCCGCTAATGCTGCATCGCCAATCATCACAGGTACAATCGCGTGGTCAGCACCAGCAAGTGTAAAGCCTGCCGCACTCATCTCACGACGGAAATGTTCTGCATTTGATTTAACTTTTGCACGTAATTCATGACCTTCTTCCATCATTTCAATTACACGAATAGATGCTGCAACAATTGCAGGTGCTACTGAGTTAGAGAATAAATATGGACGTGAGCGCTGACGTAACCAATCAACCACTTCTTTTTTCGCTGATGTATAACCGCCTGATGCGCCACCAAGTGCTTTGCCTAATGTACCCGTGATGATATCCACACGATCCATTACGCCGCAATGTTCAGGAGTACCACGACCGCCTTCGCCAACAAAACCAACAGCGTGAGAGTCATCAACCATTACCAGTGCGTTGTATTTGTCTGCAAGATCACAAACACCTTCAAGGTTCGCGATCACACCATCCATTGAGAATACACCGTCAGTTGCGATCAATTTATGACGCACACCTGCAGCATCTGCAGCAATAAGTTGCTCTTCTAGTGATGCCATGTTGTTATTTTTGTAACGGAAGCGTTTTGCTTTACATAGACGTACACCGTCAATGATTGACGCGTGATTTAGTTCGTCTGAGATAATTGCATCTTCTGCACCTAACAATGTTTCAAACAAACCAGTGTTTGCATCAAAGCAAGACGTATACAAGATAGTATCTTCCATACCTAGGAAAGTACTGATCTTGCTTTCTAATTCTTTATGTTTGTCCTGTGTTCCACAAATAAAACGTACTGACGCCATGCCAAAACCGTGGCTATCTAAACCTGATTGTGCAGCCGAAATAAGGTCAGCATGGTTAGCCAAACCTAAGTAGTTATTCGCACAGAAGTTAACAACTTCATTGCCAGCCACTTGAATGTTGGCATTTTGGGCAGAAGTGATGACACGTTCATTTTTATAAAGGCCATCAGCTTTAGTTTGTTCTAACTGCTTACTGATCTGATTGTAGAATGTAGAAGTCATGTAAATATTCCTTTTTAAACTTTCTTAGAAACAACTTGTTATTAACAACAGCCGAACAAGCCATGAAATAATTTATACTATGCAGCTATTCTAATTGATCCCATATAAGACTATTATCCCTGTAGATGGAAAACCATTAGTGAATCTAAGGCACAAATAGAATTATGATATCTCAAAAACTGATCGCCTTATTACCCGACTTAGCGAGTTTTACTTTAGTGGTTCAGGAAGAAAGCTTTACTGCTGCAGCAAAGAAGATAAGTGTCACCCCTTCCGCACTAAGTAAAACAATTACCCGACTTGAACAAGCTTTATCCGTTAAACTATTTGAACGTACGACCAGAAAGCTGATCATTACCGAAGCCGGAAAGAAGATTTATGATCAATGCATTTCTATGGTAAATGCTGCACAACAAGCAGTTGAAATATCAAGTCTCGAACATACTAAACCCGCAGGTTCAATCACAGTTGCGGCACCTGAGGCATTTTTAAATGTGGTGCTACAGCCTTTTGTCATTCCATTTTTAAAGCAGTATCCGCAGATTCAACTCAAGCTGCGTGCTATTGATGGGGCAATCGATATTTTTGAACATGGTATCGATGTCGCTTTTCTCCTTACGGATAAGCCGGATGAAAATTTGGTGCTAAAAGAGATGAGTAAAACCTACTTAGTACTATGTGCGAGCCCTGATTACCTAAAAGAGAAAGGGATCCCTTCCCATCCCGAACAATTAAAAGAACATGATTGCCTATATTTAGCAGAAAATGAAACCGACCACATCTGGGATTTTGTGAAAGGCGACGAATCCCATAGCGTTACAGTCTCAGGCCGTTACGCCGTCAACCATTCTCAGATGCGTCTAAACGGTGTCATTAATGGGTTAGGTATCGGTATTTTCCCCGACTTCGTCGTGCAGAAAGCGATCAGCAAAGGTGATGTTACAGAAGTTCTCTGCGACTGGACAATTAAGAGTAATTATCAGGGGATCATTGCACTTCAATATGCCCAAACTAAATACATGCCAACAAAGCTCAGAGTTTTTATCGATTACGCTATGCAACACTTGTGTTAACCATGTTAGAAGCAAGTTCAAAATATCAAATATGCACGCTATGAATCAGCGCCTCACCAGCCAGTACTACTTTTAAACCTGTTTTCTGTGCAACTCTGCTAATCAATGCAGGTAGTTTTTGCTCCGTTGGTAAGGGAATATAGCAGACTTGGCTTAGCCTTAGATATTTTACAAGTCTTTTAACAATAGCGACATTGAAGTGGTAAAGTAATTAAGAATTGTAAGGTATTTCCAAGTGATGATTCAGCAAAAAGCGATATACCTCGTAATTAAAACGGCTTAGAAAAAGTGGTCAAAACCAATCCATAGCTGAAGAGCAGCTATAAATCGGTTTATAATTAATTTAAGACCATTTGAAAAATCGTTGCGATATCCCCCTATGTCATCGTAACTACGAACTCTCGACTTTCCCTAGAAAATTAGAGTAGCCGAGATTATAGATTAAGCTTCGTTTCACTTCTGGATTTTATAATATTAGCAGTTTTTTCGACCATCTCCACAAACTAGCACTAAAGGAGGGGTCACATTATCGATAGTTGTATCTACCGTATAAACAGGAAATCCTTGACCTGAATATAGAAATAATATACCTGATTCAATGTTCATTTTTTGATATCGATTTGAGGACTGAATAGATTTAGCTATATCTTTCAACCAGTACGTACTATATGGATTACCAAACCTAACCTTAATATGCTGCCACTGTTCTAATTGCTTTGTACCTGATAATTGATTTTTAACTATAATATAAAAATCATGAGCTTTCTCTCTGGAATAATGAAGCACTAGGTCTTGTTTGTGGGTAAATACAGTAAAATCGTCAGCAGAAAATGCAGTAAGATCTAATGTATCAATTTTTCCATCTGTAGCATGGTTTAAAATAGAAACTATATTTTTATCCCGCATACTTTCCGGGGTAAAAAGATATGTGTCAGTTCCATTTCTCCCCGTAAGAATAAGATTATGAGCACTAGTACCAAGTGGCTTAATAGTGTCACGATAGTCCGTCGCAGCATAAATAAGTGTCTCTTTATTTAAAGTAACATCTACGGCCTCAGCGATTACTACTGTCCCTCCATCCATATCTGTTTTATACAAAATAGAATCTTTAGGGCTGAAAAATAAATACTGTTGATCAGAAGTAACTCCCAGATAGTTCATAACTTCATTTAGTCGTTTTCCTTTAGGCACAAAAACTCTTTCAAAGCGATCATACCAACCAAGAATTTCTTGTTGACCGTGACCATAAATAGGGATGATCTCGTTTGCCGATGCTAAGCTTGAATCCATAATTTTATTTAGTACTCTAGAAAGGCACTGAACTCGTGTATCAGATTTATTAGCTGGTACACCTAATAAAGCTGATTTAAAGGAAGATGATGTATCTAACCCCCTCCAATTAGTACATTGTTCAAGAGGATGAATAAGTTCACGCCAAGAAATCCCTATTGCCTCTAAATGACCTGTAGACACCTGCTGCTCTTTATTATCTGAATTTGCATTTTTATATTGGTAAAATATATTTTGAGAGCTTAATATTAAAGATTGACTGGAGAAAATAGCATTATCAATACTAAGTCCTACTTTTAATTCAGGGGCTGGTGCATCAGATTCCCAGTCTAAGTCAAGTTTATCATTATGGACATTGCCAGCTAGTTCACTTAAAGTGTAGCTTTCCCTCTGATTTCTAGTGCTTTCAGTATCCCTTGTTACTATCGAAAGTGTTGGGGCTGATAGCCTATCTTTATATTTCCCATCAAAAAACACAAAGGTGTCAATTTGAGGATGGCTTGACAACAATTTAGTTGATGTTTGATGTGGTTTAATTCTACC